>CAZHEG010000315.1:0-1705 GCA_964531435.1 uncultured Oscillospiraceae bacterium
CCTTCTCCTTCTGCAGCAGGCTCTCGGGGATCAGCATGGGCATATAGACATTCTCAACGCCCTGCTTCTTGAACTCGGCATCCATGATGCGCTGGATGTTCTCCCAGATGGCATAGCCATAGGGACGGTAAATGAACACACCCTTGATGGAAGAGTAGTCGATCAGCTGGGCCTTTCTGCAAACGTCAGTGAACCACTGCGCAAAATCGACCTCCATGTCGGTGATCTGCTCTACCTTTTTATCTTTTGCCATGATTTTCATCCTCTCAGCTTTTCCGTAATTTGGTACTTTACATTATAACACCGTTGTCAAGGGGCTGTACAGCCCGAAAACACAGATAAATTCTTCCACCCAATAATTTCCCTTTTCCCATTGTAATTTGAGGAATAATTTGATATACTGAACTATACTTTGACAAACGGGGGTATTTCCATGAAATCCATCCGGGATATTTATAAAATCGGCAAGGGCCCTTCCTCCTCCCACACCATGGGACCGGAGCGGGCCGCAAAGCTCTTCAAAGCATCAAACCCCGAAGCTGACGCTTTCACCGTATACCTGTACGGCTCTCTGAACAAGACCGGCGTAGGCCACGGAACAGACCGGGTCATCCGGGAGGTACTCTCTCCCCTGCCCACCCAGATCATCTTCTCCCCGGAGGAGATCCCCGGCGCCCACCCCAACACCATGGACTTCATCGCCATGAAGGACGGGGCTGAGATCAGCCGCCAGCGCTACGAATCCATCGGTGGCGGCGACATCCGCTTCCCCGGCGGCGGCGTGGAGAGCGCGCCGGAAGTATACCGGGAGAACACCTTTGCGGAGATTCTGGATTTCTGCAAGTGGAATTACATCACCCGTTTCTCCGACTATGTGGAAAAATACGAGGGCCCCGAGATCTGGGACTTCCTGCGGGAGGTCTGGCAGACCATGAATGACGCCATCGACCAGGGCATCCGAACCGAGGGTGTGCTCCCCGGCGGGCTGAATGTCCAGCGGCGGGCGAAGGTCCTATATGACAACATCCCCCCCAACGAAAAGCCCCAGATGCGGGAATGCCGGATCATTTCCGCCTACGCTTTCGCCGTGGCAGAGCAGAACGCGGACAACGGAACCGTGGTCACCGCGCCCACCTGCGGCGCCTGCGGCGTACTGCCCGCAGTCCTGCGCTATGTCAGAGAGACCCGGGGCCTCAGCGATGAGGATATCCTCCGGGGTCTTGCCACCGCGGGACTCTTCGGAAATCTGGTCAAGCGCAACGCCTCCATCTCCGGCGCGGAATGCGGCTGCCAGGCAGAGATCGGCACCGCCTGTTCCATGGCGGCGGCGGCACTGGCGGAGCTGTTCGGGCTGAACCTGGAGCAGGTGGAGTACGCCGCGGAGATCGCCATGGAGCATCACCTGGGCCTGACCTGCGACCCCATCTGCGGCCTGGTGCAGATCCCCTGCATTGAGCGCAACGCCGTTGCGGCCCTGCGTTCGCTGAACGCCTGCAACCTGAGCTATTTCCTCTACGGTTCCCGGAACATCAGCTTCGATATGGTGGTGCGCACCATGTACCAAACCGGACTGGATCTGAGCCACCACTACAAGGAGACCAGCGAAGGCGGCCTGGCAAAGCTCTACGACCAGAAGTAACCGCCTTTCCCCTTCTCTGATCAAGCATATTCCCAACTGTGAACAATTTCTTGCTGGCGCATTGAC
>CAZHEG010000316.1:0-1705 GCA_964531435.1 uncultured Oscillospiraceae bacterium
GGGCCATATCCACACAGGCATTGACGATGGGAATGATCTGGGGATACGCAAGCCCCACATCCTCCGCCGCGATGACCATGAGCCGGCGGCAGGCGGACTGCATCTGCCCCTCCTCCAGCAGCCGCGCCAGATAGTGGCAGGCGGCATCCGGGTCAGAGCCGCGAATGCTCTTCTGCAGCGCGGATACCAGATCGTAATGGTTATCTCCCTCCCGGTCCGCACGGAGGGCACTCTTCTGGGTAACAGCCTTCGCGTCCGCCAGGGTCAGCGGCAAACCTTCGCCCTGGGGCTGCCCGGCGGAGAACAGCACCTCCACCGCATTGAGGGCCTTGCGCAGGTCACCACCGCAGGAAGCGGCAATGTATTCCAGCGCCCCCTCCTCCGGCTCTGCCCGGAGGGCAGTGCGTTCCTCCAGATATTTTACCGCCCGCTTTACGGCCTTCAGCGCCGCGGGGGTATCGATCTGCCGGAACTCAAAAACCGTGGACCGGCTGAGGATGGCATTGAACACGTAAAAATAGGGGTTCTCCGTGGTGGAGGCGATTAGGGTGATCTTGCCGTTTTCGATATACTCCAGCAGGCTCTGCTGCTGCTTTTTATTGAAGGACTGAATCTCATCGAGATACAGCAGGACCCCGTTGGGTGCCATAAAGGTATCCAGCTGGGCCACGATCTCTTTAATATCAGAGGTGGAGGCGGAGGTGGCATTCAGCTTGTAGAGCGTCCGGTTGGTCTGCTTGGCGATGATATTGGCAACGGTGGTCTTGCCAGTGCCGCTGGGGCCGTAGAAGATCATGTTTGGTACGTTTCCCCGATCGATCAGGCGGCGCAGCACCGCACCCTCGCCCAGAATGTGCTCCTGCCCGAATACCTCATCCAGAGTCTGGGGACGCAGGAGGTCAGCTAACGGCTGATACATAAAGGATCAACTCCATTTGTGTAATAATCCCATCGCGGAAAATGTAAACCGCTTTTTCTTACTATAACACATCCCGCGGGAAAATGCACCCTTTATTTTTACATTTTCGAATTTTTGTTTCAAAAAGCGCACCGCATAAGCGGTGCGCTGATGATCAGAAACTGGCAACCTCCTCGGCGGCAGGCTGAACGCCCTTCACCACCTCAACAGCGGTGAGCACGGGGCCCAGCTCACCCTGGTACAGGGGGTGCTTTTCCGCGGCGATGGTGGCTGTGACCATGACCCAGGAGCGGGGCTCCAGGCTCTTGGGGTCTGAATAGTGGCAGGGCACACCGCAGAACTGGATATCGTCCACGCAGCAGGTCATGACGAACCGGCCGGGAGCGAACATATTGTCCTTGTTGCGCCGCAGCATGGCCACCTGGGCCTTGAAGCGGACAGTCTTACCCTGATACTTGGTAGGCTCCTCGGTCACATCCCGGTACCACAGGGCGTAATCCTCGTCCTTCAGCTCGATGATGGGAGCATTGATATCAAAGGGAAGCGGATCCTCCACATCGTCAAAGGCGGTGGTTCCATCGGTGTAATCATAAAGAATGTCGATGCGGCGGTTGGCAGCACGGGCGATCTTGTGCAGGGGCATGGTGTCCTGGCCCTTTTCCAGGCGGTTGAAAACCACCATCTGGGCGCCCACCAGCTTGTCCATGACCAGATTGCGCATATTGGCATTATAAGCCGCAAAGGTCGTGGCGTCAGCAAACATGACCTCCTGAGCCACCACCCAAT
>CAZHEG010000317.1:0-1694 GCA_964531435.1 uncultured Oscillospiraceae bacterium
CCTTGTAAAGAAAGCATTGCTGCAGGCGGGTCTGGATTCTACCCAATTCTCTGCCCACAAGCTGCGCCACACCGCCGCTACCATGATGCTCTCCGGCGGCGTGGACGTCAAAACCGTGCAGGAAGTCCTGGGCCACGAGAACCTGAATACCACCCAGATCTATACCCACATCGAAAGCACGGAATTGAAGCTTGCCGCAGAGGCCAATCCCCTATCCAAGCTGGATTTCAGCGGTGATGAATAATCATTTTTGCCTAAAAAGTTGCTATTTTTAGCTGCGCAACCTAAAGTTGACAGATAGTTGGTGGCAATTTGTTGAGAAATCCGATAGAATGAACGCGGAGGTGAAAAAATGACCATTGGAAACCGCATCAGCGAACTGCGAAAAAGCAAGGGATTTACCCAGGAATATGTGGCCGAACAATTGGGTATATCCCGCCAGGCGGTCAGTAAATGGGAGCAGGATCTTACCAGTCCTGACACCAAAAATCTGATCGCGCTATCTGCTCTTCTCGGAGCAAGCATCGAATTCATTGCCACCGGAAACCCAGGTCCTGCGCATAACAGTCCCAACGACAATGCGATTTTTATTAAAACTACACGGGCCAGAATCGACCGAAAAGTCAGCGCCGGACACAAACAGCTTTTGTTTGGCATTATTCTCTCAATTCTGACGATTTTTTTGGGTTTATTCAGCCTGATTCCCGGAATCGTTCTGATCGTCATAGGATGCGATAATTTATCCTCCGCATCCCATTTGGAGGAAGATTTAAAAACCGCAAGGGAACGCCAGCAGTCAAATTCATAAACATAATGGGAGGAGCAGTATATACTGCCCCTCCCCTTTTCATTACATCGCAACCTCAATGGCTTCCCGGATGTTCCGGACACGGTAAACCGTCAATCCTGCGGGAATTTCCAACTTTTCCGACCCATTTCTCGGAATTATACACTTTTTAAACCCCAATCTTGCAACTTCTCCCAGCCGCTGGTTCATATGCGAAACGCTGCGGATCTCGCCTGTCAGCCCCACTTCTCCAATGGCAGCCAGATCATCCGCAATAACGGCATCACGGTAAGAGGACGCAACGGCGAGAACCACCGGAAGATCCGCGCCGGGTTCGTCCAGCCGCAGACCGCCGATCACATTGATGTAGGCATCAAACATGCTCAGCTTCAACCCGGCACGCTTTTCTGCAACAGCGAGCAACAGGGCAGCCCGGTTAAAATCAAAGCCGTCAGCCGTGCGGCGGGGTACATTGAAGCTGGTTTTGGAAACCAATGCCTGAACCTCTGCCAGAATGGGCCGCGTTCCCTCCATCACGCAGGCGACGCAGGTTCCGCTGGCTCCCTCCGGCCGGCCATCCAGAAGCATCTGGGAGGGGTTCGGCACCTCGATCAGGCCAATATCTCCCATTTCAAATACACCGATCTCATTGGTGGAACCGAAACGGTTCTTTTCCGCCCGGAGCATCCGGTAGGAAGAATTGGGATCACCCTCAAAATACAGCACGCAGTCCACCATATGCTCCAGCACCTTAGGGCCGGCGATATTTCCGTCCTTATTGATATGGCCCACCACAAAAACGGTGATGCCCTGCTGCTTGCTCAGCTGCATCATGGTCATGGTGCAGTCCTTCACCTGGCTGACTGACCCGGGAGAAGAAACGTTCACCTCGTAATAAAGGTACTGG
>CAZHEG010000318.1:0-1685 GCA_964531435.1 uncultured Oscillospiraceae bacterium
TATGGTAAAGCATATCGTTGCATACACCCTGAAGGATGGGGTGGACAAGAAGGATGCCGTGGCGCTGATCGCCTCTGTTCTGGAGCCGCTGGTAGGAAAGATCCCCGGCCTGCTCCACATGGAGATCCGGGGCTGCTTCAACGGCATGGATTACTGCCTGTATTCCGAATTTGAGAGCCGGGAGGCCCTGACGGCCTATGCTTCCCACCCCCTCCACCTGGAGGCCAAGGAGCATTTCTGGCACCTGCTGGATAACCGGGTGGCAGCAGATTACGAGGTGTAAGAAAGATCCCCATGCCGTTGGCATGGGGATCTTGTCATTCAACATGGGTGTGGCTGCTGATATGGTCCTCGCAGTAGCAGAAGTAGCCGTTGCAGCGGGAGCAGTAGCGGAATTCCAGCTCCGGATGGTCGGTGTCCGTGCGGCCGCAGACGGTGCAGCGGTGGGTATAGGGGGCGGTGGGCTTGGCGGTAGCCGCCTGGTAGGAGCCGGCGGTCTGGAAATTGACCACCTTGGGGCCGCCCTTTTGGCGCTTGGGCTTTTTCCGGAACAGCCTTCTTGCGTTCATGCGCCAGGTGATGGGAATGACGTTCAGCACATTCTTGCCGAAGAACAGGAAATAGTTGGCCAGAGCCACCAGGGGGAACAGGCCATGGGGGAAGGCAGGGATCACGAAGGTGTAGTAGTACACGTCGTACAATGTGATCACCAGGTCAAACAGGGCGAAGATCCAGGCCTTCACCGGGATGATGAAAAACAGCAGGAAATGGGCATCGGGGTTCAGGGTGGCATAGGCGATGAACAGGCTCAAATTCAGGTAGCTGCCCATGTCGGCATAGTAGGAAGAGGGCATGAGATATTCAATGCCGTTCCAGGTGAAGCTCATGCCGCCGAAAACCATGGCGAACACGTCCATCATCAGCAGACCCATCAGGTAGAACAGGTTGAACCGCAGGGTGCCCCAGGCGTTTTCAATGGCCCGGCCCAGGGAGTAGTAGCACAGAAGGCTGATGCCCACCAGCAGGAAATTACTGTACCCGAAAACACTGGTGCAGACGCAGGTCAGCAGACGCCACACCTGGCCCTGCAGAATCAGGTCCCGGTCAAAGCACAGGGCGTTGTAGAGGGCGTTGCCGGTGGTCAGACTTATGAGATAAACAACGGCATTGGCGATGGAAATATAAAGCATCAGGTTGGGAATGCCCTTGTCCCGGTTCCTGAAACAGAAAATATCAAACCGTTTGCGCAGATTTTTCACAAAACTCAACTCCTTTGCCATATTGTATCAGGATTTGCACAAAAAGTCTATAACAGAATTGTGAACAAAAATGCCAAAAACACTTGACATTCGCCAATTTTTGAGTAAAATATATCAGGAACTGCATACAGCCTTATCAAGAGTGGTGGAGGGAACGGCCCGATGAAACCCGGCAACCTGTCCGAAAGGATGATGGTGCCAAATCCGGCGGCAAACGAAAGATGAGGATTCGATAGAGCACACGTCGAATGCCTCGATGTGTGCGTTTTTTATTCTTGAAGTGCGATGAAAGGAATCTAAAATGGAAAAAAGACTGTTTACCTCTGAATGCGTCACCAACGGCCACCCCGACAAGGTCGCCGACTCCATCTCCGACGCCATTCTGGATGCCTGCCTCCGGCAGGATCCCGGCTCCCGCGTGGCCTG
>CAZHEG010000319.1:0-1683 GCA_964531435.1 uncultured Oscillospiraceae bacterium
GTCTCCTCCGGGGTGGTTTCCGTGGGCGTGGTCTCCTCGGGAGCGGTGCTCTCCTCCGGGACGGTGGTCTCGGTGGGGGCCGTGGTTTCGGTGGTGCTGTTATTATTGTTGTTGTTATCCCGGTAGCTCATGTCCAGGTTCGGGCCGTCGAAGCTGCCGTCCAGCTTGCTCAGCACCCGGTCGTATTTTTCGCTGCCCTCCTCGTAGGGGGTGGGCTGGAAATCGTTGCGGCTGGTGATGGAGCTGACGGAGCAGGGCACGATGGTCAGGCTGCCCAGGGAAACGGTGCCGTCCACATCCCGGATGATCTGCTGCTGCAGCACGGCGGTGTCCTTGTCGGCGGGATTGTGGTTGCCGCCGAAGCAGAAATTGCCCAGGCTGTAATAAATGATGCCGCCGTTATATTCCTCAATGGGCTGCAGCACATGGGGGTGATGGCCCCACACGATGTCAACGCCCGCGTCGATCAGGTTGTGGGCGATGGTTTTCTGGTTGTTGTTGGGGGTATAAACGCCCTCCTGGCCCCAGTGGACCGCCGCCACGATGATCTCCGCGCCGTTTTCCTTCAGCTGTGCCACCTCTGCCGCCAGATCGGACTTGTTCAGGGAGAAATAGACGGCGTAAACGCCGATGGTCAGGCCGGAGTCGGTGGTGATGAGGGTGGAGGAATTTTTCTCCACGTAGGCAACGCCGGCGCCATCCAGGGTGGTTTTGGTGGAGGTGTAGCCGTCGGTGCCGAAGTCATATGTATGGTTGTTTGCCAGGGTCACCAGCTCCACGGAGCTCATGGTCAGGATATTCACATAGCTGGTGGGGCCCCGGAAATTGAACTGCTTTTCCACAGGGGTGCCCTCGTCCGCCAGAACGCCCTCCAGGTTCACGAAGGTGCAGTCGTCATTTTCAAAGTAGGTCTTGACGTACTGGAAGGGCTTTTCGTAGTCCTCGCCGATGATCTTCACGAAGTTGTAGGCGTAGTTGACCCAGTTGGGCATGGTGCCCAGGGTGCAGTCGCCCACGAAGGTCAGGGTGAAGGTCTCCGGCTGGGGCTCCGTTTCGGGAGGCTCCGTTTCCGGCAGGGTGGTCTCCGGGGGAACCGTGGTCTCCGGCGGGGCGGTGGTGACGGGTGTGGTGGTGACGGTGGGCTCTGTCTGGTTTGTATTTCCGGCAGAAACCTCCTGCCGGATGATAAATCCCAGACATCCGGCAAGAACCACCGCGCACACCACGATGGCGGCGATCAATATTCTTCTCAGCATAGAGCCCACTTCTTTCTGTTTTACTCCTGATTGCGCTTCTTCATCAGCTCCCGCATTCTGGTGGAATGGTCCAGGATGCGCTTGCGGATGCGCAGGTTCTTGGGGGTGCATTCCAGCAGCTCATCGTCTGCCAGGAATTCCAGGCACTGCTCCAGAGAGAACACTCTGGGGGTCACCAGGCGGATGGCATCGTCGCTGCCGGCGGCCCGCATATTGGTCAGCTGCTTGCGCTTGCAGACGTTGACGGTCATATCCTCGTTGCGGCTGCAGATGCCCACCACCATGCCGGCGTACACCGGGGTGCCGGGGCCGATGAACAGGGCGCCCCGCTCCTGGGCCGCGCCCAGGCCGTAGGCCACTGCCTCGCCGGTCTCATGGGCGATGAGGGAGCCCACCAGGCGGCGCTCGATCTCGCCCTTCATGGGGG
>CAZHEG010000320.1:0-1658 GCA_964531435.1 uncultured Oscillospiraceae bacterium
TTCGCTACGCCCCATGGCGGCGGCGGCCCCGGTGCCGGTGCCGTTGGCTGCAAGGCCCATCTGGCTCCCTACCTGCCCAAGTCCGCCATGATGGACGGCGAGGGCCACATCCAGGTCAAGGCCTTTGCGGGCAACTTCCTGGTGGTCATCAAGGCGCTGACCTACATTCTGACCCTGGGCAAGGAGGGTATCCCCGAGGCAGCCAAGAACGCTGTGCTGAATGCCAACTACCTGCAGCACAGGATCAAGGGCACCTTCGAGCCTGCCTTTGACCGGATCTGCATGCATGAGTTCGTTCTGGATCTGAGCAAGTTCAAGAAGGAGACCGGCGTTTCCGCTCTGGACGTTGCCAAGAGCCTGATCGACAACGGCATGCACCCGCCCACGATGTACTTCCCCCTGATCGTCCACGAGGCCCTGATGCTGGAGCCCACGGAGACCGAGTCCCGGGATACCCTGGACTGGGCGGCGGAGGTTTTCCGCAGCCTGTACGAGCTGGGCTACAAGGATCCGGAGTATATGCACGGCGCGCCCCACAATGCACAGATCGCCCGTCCCGACGAGGTGCAGGCCGCCAGAAATCCCATCCTGCGCTATCAGGGATGATCAACGGAATCGCCCTTTACCGGGGGCAGAGCAACGACCCCCACTACAATCTGGCGGTGGAGCAGTATCTGCTGGAATCGGTGGAGGATCAGTGCATCCTCTACCTGTGGCAGAATGAAAACACCGTGGTGATTGGGCGCAATCAGAATCCCTGGAAAGAATGCAGAACCACCCTCCTTCAGGAGGAGGGTGGTCACCTGGCACGCCGCCTCTCCGGAGGCGGCGCGGTTTTCCACGACCTGGGCAACCTGAACTTCACGTTCCTCATGCCCCAGGGGGATTATGATCTGGACCGCCAGCTCTGTGTCATAGAGCGGGCGGTGCGGAGCCTGGGCATCCCCGCCGAGAGGTCCGGCCGGAATGACATTCTGGCTGCCGGGCGAAAATTCTCCGGAAACGCCTTCTACAAAAACGGGACCCAGGCCTACCACCACGGCACGCTGCTGGTGGATGCGGACCTGGAGAAGCTGAGCCGCTACCTGAACCCCTCCAGGGCAAAGCTCCGGTCCAAGGGTGTGGACTCGGTCCGCAGCCGGGTCGGGAACCTGAAGGAGCTGGACCCCGGGGTGACGGTGGAAAGCCTGGAGGGTGCCCTGGTGGAGGCATTTTGCGCCGTGTACGGTCTGCCCCTGCGGATTTTGACCCGGGAGGATCTGGATGAGAAGAAGATCGAGGCTCTCGCGGCCCGCAACCGCAGCTGGGAGTGGAATTTTGGGCGGAAGATGCCCTTTACCTGCCAGTGTGAGGAGCGGTTTCCCTGGGGGAATCTGCAGATCCAGCTGCAGGTGGACGGCGGCGTGATCCGCTGGGCGAAGGTCTATTCCGACGCCATGGACTGGGAGCTGGCCCCGGCACTGGAGGAGCTGCTGAAGGACTGCCGGTTCGATGCCCCATCCCTGCGGCGGCGGCTGAAGCAGGGCGGCATCGCCCAGGCGGAGGAGATCTGCCGGATGCTCTGCGGCGAAAATATCTGACCCAATGGGGTAGATAAATTGGGGTTTATCTTGCAGTTGGATAACGCACCGAACCCTTGCCCCCCGCATTTATGAGGG
>CAZHEG010000321.1:0-1654 GCA_964531435.1 uncultured Oscillospiraceae bacterium
ATATCCTGGGCCCGGGGGAACAGGTAAATTTTGTGGTCGGCCTCGTTGGGCTGGATGTAGATATCCGCCCGGGCCTGGCGGATCAGCTCCACCGGGACCGTCTTTTTCTCCGGATCATCTACGGTGATGAAATCCGGGTGGCTGCCCTCCATCACCTTGCGGCAGGGGGTGCAGCTGAGGCAGGGCTTGCCGCTGCCGCGGCACAAGATGGCGGCTGAGAGCAGCCGGGCCAGGGTGTGCCGTCCCGAGCCCCGGGGGCCGGAGATCAGGTAAAAGTGGGAAATGGAACCGCTCAGCAGACTGCGGCTCAGGTTTTCCTTCAGCTGCTTGTTGCCAAGCAATGGATCAAAGCTCATTTTCCCACCCCCGAAATATCAGTATAACATATAATATTGCGTTTGTCACGAAGAAAGGCGGGACTTTATCCCACGGTGATCTCACCGGCAAGACTGGTTTGGAACAGAGTCTTGATCTGCTCCTGGTCCATGCCCTGGCCCAGGGCCCACATCAGCTTGGTCATGGCGGCCTCGGAGGTCATATCCCGGCCCTGGATGACACCCAGCTGCAGCAGCTTGGTGCCCACCTGGTAGACCTGCAGATTGGAGCTGTCGTAAAGGCACTGGGTGGTGACCACCACGCTGACGCCCGCCTCTACTGCCTTGCGGATCAGCTGCAGGGAGGAGCTGAGGACGTCAATGCCGCCGAGACCGAAGGCCTCGATGACGATGCCCCGGTAGCCCATGGCGCGCAGCATATCGAAAATGGCGGGGTTCAGGCCGGGGGTCAGCTTCAGCAGGAATACATCCCGGCTGATATCGCACAGCAGGCGGGGCTGGCCCTGGAGCCTGGGGAGGACGGCGTGGTCCAGCACCAGGCCCTGGTTGCTGACGGTGCCGGCGTAGCGGGCGTTGATGCTCTCAAATGCGGAAAAGCCGGAGGCCCGGACCTTGACGGCGCGGCAGCCCAGCATGATCTTCCGGTCGAAGGCGAGGTACACACCGCTCTGGCCGGAGGCGGCCATGGCAAAGGCGGTGCGCAGGTTGTCGGGGCCGTCGGAAAGGATATCCGCCAGGGGGAGCTGGGAGCCGGTGAACACCACGGGAAGGTCGATTCCCGGCAGCATAAAGGTGACGGCGGAGGCGGAGTAGGCCATGGTGTCGGTACCGTGGGAGACCACGATGCCGTCGTAGCCGGCACGGTTTTCAAAAATGCTGCGGGCGATGGTGATCCACTGCTCCGGCTGGATGTTGGAGGAATCCAGGCACATCACGTCCATAACGGTGATGTCATAGTAGGTGCGAAGCTGGTTCAGCTCCCGCTCCATCACGTCGGAGCGCTGGGGCTCCAGACCCTCACCGCCGGGGGTGGAGGCGATGGTGCCGCCGGTGGTCAGCAGTAAGATTTTTTTCTTATTGTCCATGGAGAGGCCTCCGATTTGCAAATTTCAGTTTAGCATTTCGTTGACTGCGCCGAAATTACAAATTACAAATGATAAATTATGGTGTCGCCTTTGGCGACGAATAAAATTATTTCCGAAGGAAACACCTTTAATTTGTAACTTGTAATTTATAATTATGAATTGGCGCGCCAGTGCAATAGACTCCAATCTATCGATGTCCATACCATCTCTTATATCATTATAACTGAAAATCCG
>CAZHEG010000322.1:0-1653 GCA_964531435.1 uncultured Oscillospiraceae bacterium
GACCTCCGGGTTATGAGCCCGACGAGCTTCCAACTGCTCTACTCCGCGATATTCGCTGCACCTCAAGTGCTAGAGTATTATAGCACAGCAGTTTCCATATGTCAACCCCTATTTTCAGGCGCAGGCATTTTTCTGTTCGACCGGGTTCGCTCTATTTCTTCCGGAATATCCACTCCCACCGGACAAGGGACGCGAGGGTGCCGATCAAGCCGCCCAGGGTATTATGGATCACATCGTCCGTTTCCACCTGGCCCAGGCAGAAGGCATACTGGCAGAACTCGATGCCCACACTCAGCAGCAAGCAGAACACCACTCCGATCAGGACCCGCCGGGAGCGCTTCCATCCTCGCGGAAGCGCCTCTGCCGCAAACAGCCCCGCCGGAAGAAACAGCACCGCATTCATAAAATTTGCGCGGTACAATTCCTTCGCGCCGCCCGCTGCAAGATGATAGGAATAAAACGGTATCAGCCAAGGCTCCGCCGCGTCCGGCGATGCGCTCCGGTTCCCCAGGGTACCGAGGAGAATAACTCCCACCCAGCACAGTAGAAGGCAGCCTGCGGCCCATCTCCAAAACCGCCTGGTCCCCAGCCTTTCCCGGATCAGGACAAAGGCCAGTAAGCCGGCAGCCACCCACATCAGGGCATCCCGAATGGGCAGGCAGTAAAACCAATGGAATATGCGCCCCATAATGCGTTAAAGAATCCCCATGCCGCGAAGCTTATCCAGAAACTCCGCGATGTCACGGGCAGCGACTTCCTCCGTCACCTCGTACTCCGCCAGCACGGCGCGGCAAATATCCTCCGCACTTTCCGCTTCCGGCAGCAGGTCCCAGATGAAGGCCCCCAGCTCATTGAGCACGAACAGGCCGTTGGCGTCGTAGACAGCCTTCCCCACGGGCACCAGGATGGTATCTCCGGCGATCTCCCGCTTGATCATTTCCTTTTTGACGATCACAGTTTCTCCTCCCCCCTGTACACCCTTTGGGTCAGTCTGACCTGCTCCCTGGTCTTTTCGCAGACATACTCCGGGACCCGGTCAAAGCTTCCCGTTTCCGTGAAGCATACCGCGGCGCAGACGCCGCACACATCCTGATGGGCACAGCTTCCGCACTCCGACGGCAGCCGAATCTTCGCGGTTTCCGTTCGGATCAGCTCCCAGCCTTCCTCAAAGCTGGTTTTCTTCAGATCCACCACCGGGGTGGTCAGCATGCCGCAGGGCAGCATCTTCCCCTGCCAGGTGATCCAGAAGCTGGAGGAACCGGCGCGGCATTTCACGCCCTCCACCATCTCCGTGGGGCATCCATCGTCCACCATTTTCTGCATATTCTGCGCCCGGAGGGCGAATTCCTCCGGCGAAAACCGAAGGGTATCCCACTTGACGGAGCACCGGGCCGCATCGGCAGCACTCAGCCGGTTGCCGCATCCATAATTTTCATCGTTGATCCGCACCGGGGGATACATATAGCTGGAAGCCTTGACATTCACGTCCAGCTCCACGGCATCAGCATAGATCTGCTCCAGATCCCGGTAATTGTAGGGCGTGATGGACAGGTTCAGGCCCACATCGATCCCCGCTTTGCGCAGGGCGCGGATATTTTCCTTCACCCGGTCATACACCCCCAGGCCGCACATCCCCTGATAGGTCTCATTGCT
>CAZHEG010000323.1:0-1637 GCA_964531435.1 uncultured Oscillospiraceae bacterium
GGATGATATCCGCCCCTGCATTGTTGTGTGGCACGCAAGGCTCCAATTTTCCCCAATCGGACGTGTCGCCCTGTTACACCACCAGCATCAGCAATTGGTAGAGCCAATTTGCCGCAATGCCCGCTGCCAGGCATAGACAAGGCGGTTTCCGGGGAAAATAAAAACAATTGCCGGATATTTACCGGGGCAATTTCCCCGCCAGCCGTTGCGCATCCCCCATTTTTCCGCTATAATGGGTTCAATCGAGCAAAAGGAGCCACATTATGGAAAAGTTATTTTATGAGGATTGCGACCTGCGGGAATTTACCGCCCGGGTCACCGGCTGCACCCGGACGGAAAAGGGCTATGCCGTCACCCTGGATGCCACCGCCTTCTACCCCGAGGGCGGCGGACAGGCCTGTGACATTGGCACCCTGGGCGGCGTGAACGTAACGGATGTGCAGGAAAAGGAGGGGCAGATCCTCCACCTGTGCGACGGCGCGCTGGAGGTGGGCGCACAGGTCCGGGGCGTCATCGACTGGGAGCGGCGGTTCGACCTGATGCAGCAGCACACCGGCGAGCACATCGTATCCGGCCTGCTCCACGAAAAATTCGGCTATCACAACACCGGCTTCCACGTGGGCAAGGACGTGATGGAGGTGGATTTCGACGGCCCCATCTCCCCGGAGGATCTGGCCTGGATCGAGCGCCGGGCCAACGAGGCGGTGTGGGCGGACATCCCCCTGAAATGCTGGATCCCCGGCCCGGAGGAGCTGAAGGCCGTGACCTACCGCACCAAGCGGGAGCTGCCCTGGCCGGTGCGGATCGTCCAGGTCCCGGGCTACGACAGCTGCGCCTGCTGCGGCATCCATGTGAAGCGAACCGGGCAGGTGGGTCTGATCAAGATCCTCTCCTGCGTGAAATTCCACGGCGGCATCCGGCTGGGCATGGTCTGCGGCCAGCGGGCCTACCGGCACATGGTCACCGTTTTTGAGGAGAACCGCCAGGTCAGCCAGGCATTTTCCGCCCCCATGGAGGGCACCGCCGCCGCGGCGAAGAAGATGAACGAGGCCCTGGCTGCCCAGAAGCTGCGGTCGAACGCCCTGATGGAGCGGCTGTTTGACTACATTGCAAAGGATTATGTAAACTATGAGAACGTGCTCCACTTTGAGGATGGTCTGGAACCGGGGCAGGTGCGGATCCTGGCGGACCGGATCGCCGGGCAGGTGCGGGGCTTCTGCGCCGTGTTCTCCGGGGGCAGCTACTGCCTGGCCAGCCGGGAGGGGGACCTGCGGGAGCTGGGGAAACAGATGACCGCGGCCCTGGACGGACGGGGCGGCGGAAAGCCCAACTTCCAGCAGGGCAGTGTCCGGGCGGACAAGGAGCAGATTCGGGCCTTTTTTGCCGGGCTCGCCCGGGAAAAATGAGGGCGGTATTGGTAAATTGATGAAGAACATTCGATAAAATCACATCTATTTATGCAATTCGACACCTTTACAATAGAAAAATGTTATAGTATAATTAGTTCAGTATGGGGTCAAAAGCCCTGTCATTCCCGAGAAAAACATACTGCAAAGCAGTAATTTAAAAATGGAGGAAATTACCATGTCTGTTAAAGTTGCTATTAACGGTTTCGGTCGTATCGGCCGTCTGGCTTT
>CAZHEG010000324.1:0-1637 GCA_964531435.1 uncultured Oscillospiraceae bacterium
TCTCACGGGCGGCCTGCAGCTCCGGGTTGATGGTCATGGACAGGGGGAACAGATGGCGCAGGGAGTAGATCTGCTCGGTGTACTCCGGATTGCGGATTCGGGCGATGGTATGCAGCTTGGGATTCAGGCCATGGGCAGTGGTGCAGCACAGCAGATTGACCTCGTCCATGTTGGTCACTGCCAGCAGCAGGTCCGCGTCCCGGATGCCCGCGCTGAGCAGCACATCCATGGAGGCGCAGTTTCCATGCACCGTCATAACGTCCAGATTGTTGGCGCCCGCGCTGAGGACGGCGGAGTTGGAATCGATGATGGTAACATCATTTCCCTCCGCTGCCAGCTGCCGCGCCAGGGTGGTGCCGACCTTGCCGTTGCCTGCGATAATAATATTCATAGTGCTCCTCCGGTGGTGGTAAGCTTTCTGTATACTGGGTATATTTGCTTCATTATAGCACCGCAAAAATTAATTTACAATAGAATATCAGGTTTCTGGACCAAAAATTAGTCCATCCGCCGGATACTCCATCCCAAAATGAAATATCAGCGCAAAAAAGTTGCCGCTTCCAGAAAAAAAAGATTGAAAAATCCCTCGGTTTGCTGTATAACATTTGTGTGATTAAAGTGGCCGGGTGTTGTCCTTCAGCAGCCGGGGAAAGAGGTATTTTTATGGAACGTAAAGTCGGAACCATTTCCAGAGGCATCCGCTGCCCCATCATCCGTGAGGGCGACGACCTGACTGAAATCGTTGTGAATTCCGTGCTGGAAGCTGCCGAAAGCGAAGGCTACCAGATGCGCGACCGTGACGTGGTCGCCATCACCGAGTCCGTCGTGGCCCGTGCCCAGGGCAACTACGCATCCGTCGATGCCATTGCCGACGATGTGAAGGCCAAGCTGGGCGGCGAGACCGTGGGCGTTATTTTCCCCATCCTGTCCCGTAACCGTTTTGCCATCTGCCTGCGGGGCATCGCCCGGGGCTGCAAGAAGGTGGTCCTGATGCTCAGCTACCCCTCCGACGAGGTGGGCAACGAGCTGGTGAGCCTGGACAAGCTGGACGAAGCCAAGATCAATCCCTTCTCCGATGTGCTGACCCTGGCGCGCTACCGTGAGCTTTTTGGCGAGAATCTGCACCCCTTCACCCTGGTGGACTACGTGCAGTACTACTCCGACCTGATCCGGGAAGAGGGTGCCGAGGTGGAAGTGATCTTCGCCAACGATCCCCGGGTCATCCTGGACTACACCAAGAATGTGCTGACTTGCGACATCCACACCCGCGCCCGCACCAAGCGGCTGCTGTGGGGCGCCGGTGCCGAGAAGGTCTGTGGTCTGGACAACATCCTGAACACCCCTGTGAACGGCAGCGGCTGCAACGAGAAGTACGGCCTGCTGGGCTCCAACAAGTCCACCGAGGGTACCGTGAAGCTGTTCCCCCGGGACTGCAGCGCACTGGTCAAGGACATCCAGGCCAAGTTCCTGGAAAAGACCGGCAAGCTGGTGGAGGTCATGGTCTACGGCGACGGTGCTTTCAAGGATCCCGTGGGCAAGATCTGGGAGCTGGCTGACCCCGTGGTCTCCCCTGCCTACACCGCCGGCCTGGAGGGCACTCCCAACGAGCTGAAGCTGAAGTACCTGGCCGATAACGA
>CAZHEG010000325.1:0-1634 GCA_964531435.1 uncultured Oscillospiraceae bacterium
CTGGTTCCCGGCATCGGCGAGATCATCGGCGGCAGCCAGCGTGAGGATAACTACGAGATCCTGAAGTCCCGCATCGAGGAGCTGGGCATGGATCCCGCGGATTACGGCTTCTACATGGACCTGCGCAAGTACGGCTCCGCCCGCCACGCCGGCTTTGGCCTGGGCTTCGAGCGCTGCGTCATGTACCTGACCGGCATGCAGAACATCCGCGACGTGCTGCCCTTCCCCAGAACCGTGGGCAACTGCGAACTGTAAGCACCAAAATGCACCGCTTCGGCGGTGCATTTTTATTTTCTGAATTTTCCGGGAATGATCCGCTCCCATCTGCATATGATAGGCTCCGGAGGGATGCGGTTTGAAAAAAGTAATGGCGGCTGTATTGATCGTTTCCATAATGCTCTGCGGCTGTTCCCGGCAAAAGGAAAACACAGTGGGCCAGCCCAAGCTGGTGACCCGGATCACCGCCGTATTCGACAGCGGCACCATCCGGCTGGAGCGCAGCTATACCGATTCGGACAAAATGCGCTCGGTGCTGACCTACCTGCGCTGTCTGAAAACCTACGGAACCGTGGAACCGGGCTCCGGCATGGAGGAGGGCGATCAGGCCACCATCACACTGCACTACTCCGACGGGACTACCAAGGTCTATGACCAGCGGGACAGCCAGTATCTGCGGGTCAGCGGCGGGGACTGGAAGGCCATCAAGCCCGAGCAAGCCCAGGAGCTGCCTCTGCTGCTGGGGCTGATGGAGAGCGATTAAAATTTTTTCGCATTTTTTAAAATTAGGTGTTGACTTTTCCGGAATATGTGCTATAATTCATCCTGTTCCGCGGGTGTAGCTCATCCGGTAGAGCGCCACCTTGCCAAGGTGGAGGTAGCGAGTTCGAGCCTCGTCACCCGCTCCATAAACTCCGTCGCAATCGCGGCGGAGTTTTTCTTTTTGCATATCACAAAGCCGCCTGTTTCCAGGCGGCTGTTTTTTATAAGCTCTCCAGCAGCGCTTCCAGCTGGGTGAGGCTTTCGATCTGGTGATCCGGGCGAATGTGGTCAGGTGCGGGAGCATGGGCCGGATTGACCCAGCAGGTGGCAAGCCCCCCATGGATGCCGCCCAGGATATCCGAGGTCAGGCTGTCGCCCACCATGATGGCCCTGCTTTTGTCCAGGTCCGCAATGGTGGAAAAGGCCCGCTGGAAGAAGCGGACATCCGGCTTATTGGCCCCCATTTCCTCCGAAATGAAGATGCCCTCAAAATACTCCTTCAGTCCGGCGCGGGAAATGCGGCTGTCCTGCACCGACTTGGTGCCGTTGGTGGCGAGGAACAGGCGGTATTTCCGGCTCAGACCTTTTACCGCCTCCAGAGCCCCGGGCATAAAGTGGCAGCCCTCGGACAGAAACTGCTGGTACAGCCTTTCGCAGGTTTGCGTATCCCCTTCCACGCCCAGCTCACGGAACAGAACATCAAAGCGGTTGCTGATCTGCTCCCGGGTGATCTCACCCCGCTCCAGCCGCCGCCAATGCTCCAGGTTGATGATGTGGTAGCGCCCGATGATCTCCTCTGTGGCCTCGATGCCAAAGTGCCGCAGCACCCTGGGGATCGCCTCCCGCTCGGACCGGTGAAAATCCAGGATGGTGTC
>CAZHEG010000326.1:0-1632 GCA_964531435.1 uncultured Oscillospiraceae bacterium
CCTCGATAAGATCGCTTCCTGGGGCGTAAAGCCCGGTATCGTTCTCAAGCCCGGCACCCCTGCCGTTGCGGCGGAGCCCTTCATTGAAAAATGTGCCCTTGTTCTGGTGATGACGGTGGAGCCCGGCTTCGGCGGACAGAGCTTCAATGCTGACATGATGGGAAAGCTCCGCACTTTGCGGGGGATGATCAATGATAAGAACCCTGCCTGCCATCTCAGCGTCGATGGCGGCGTGGATCTGTACACGGGACGTGTATGCAAGGATAATGGAGCAGATGTTCTGGTTGCCGGTTCCGCCTTTTTTAGGGCGGAGGACAAGGCAGCGTTCCTCAGACAGATCGAAGGGTAAATTGACGCGGCGAACCCCTAAGGAGGCAATAATATGACCGAAACCAAGAAAGAACTGCTGCGTACCGCAAAATTTGTCTTTTTCTCCATTAGCGCCGGCCTGATTCAGGTTGTCAGCTTTGCGCTGCTGGAGGAGGTAGCACATGTGGTGCACTGGCTGTCCTACCTCATCTCACTGATCCTGTCGGTGGTGTGGAACTTTACCCTCAACCGGAAATTCACCTTCTGCTCTGCCGCGAACGTTCCTGTGGCAATGCTGAAGGTAGCGGGATTTTATGCCGTGTTCACGCCGCTTTCCACCTGGTGGACGGCTGTGCTGACCGGTGCGGGTGTTGGCTGGAACGAGTATCTGGTTCTTGCTATTACCATGATCGCAAACTTTGTGCTGGAATATCTGTTTGACCGTTTCTTTGTGTTCGGTAACTCCATCGATACGGCAAAGAAATAAGCTTCAGGCAATAATTTACCCCGACAGACTTTTGTCTGTCGGGGCCTTTGCTTTACAGAGTTTCCATGACCGCGTGGATCCGGGCGAGGGAACGTTCCTTGCCGAGAATCTGCATCACGGTGTACAGGTCGGGGGAGTTGGTCTTTCCGGTGACGGCCTGACGGATGAAGGTGGATACATCCGCCACGGTGCCCTTGTAGGCGGTGGGGTCTGCCTTGTAGGCCTTCATGTCGGTGGTGAAGCCCATCTCCTCAGTGATGGCCTTGACCTTATCGAACCACTGGGCGGAATCGTCAGCAGGATCGTATGCATTCACGAATTTCTCCAGGGCGGACTTGACGGTCTCCTTGTCGAACTTTTCGTCAAACACAGGGAAAGTCAGGTATTCATCATAGAAGAAGCCCATGTAGTCCTTGGCGTCCTTCCAAACGGCCAGATCCTTGCGGGGCTTCTTGCCGCCGCGGCCGATGCTGAGGATGGCGGTGGCGTAGTCGGGATCTGCCGAAAGCTTGGCACCGAAATCGGGATCGAACTCCTGCGCCCACTGCGTCAGCAGGGTATAGACCTCCTCGGCGGTCATTCTGGAGATCACGTTCTTGGAAACATCCACCAGCTTGGCGTAGTCAAACAGGCTGCCGGCGGGGTTCAGCTTCTTGGGGCTGAACTTGAAATCATCGGTGGAGGCATCGGGGTTGGCACGGCGCCAATCCTCAAAGTTGGAGTTGAGGATGGTCATAATGTATTCATACACAGCCTTGACGGGGAAGCCCTCGGCCTTGTAGTAAGTCAGTCCGATACAAACATATATCCTGCGTCAACAGATGTAAGTCCGCTAA
>CAZHEG010000327.1:0-1626 GCA_964531435.1 uncultured Oscillospiraceae bacterium
CCGATATTGCGGCGCAGATGGGCCGTGCGGATCTTGCGGATATCCGTTCCGCCAATGGTGATCCTGCCCCCAGTCTCCTCCAGCGGGTAGAGCTTATCCAGCAGCAGCATCAGCGTGGATTTTCCGCTGCCGGTACCGCCCAGGATGCCCAACGTGGTGCCCGCCTTCATGGTGAAATGGATGTCATGGAGGATCTGGGGAGAATTCTCATAGGCAAAATTCACATGCTCGAAGCAGATATCCCCATCCATCGGAGCATCCACCGCTTCGGGATCGTCCTGCTCCACAGGAGAGTCCATGATGTACGCCACCCGGTCGATGGACACGCCGGCCTTGCTCATTTCGCTGATCATCCGTCCAAGCTGGCGGATGGGCCAGACCATCATGGAGTTATAGGAAATAAAGGCGATGTATTCGCCCTCCAGCAGGCCGCCCTGGACGCAGAAATAAGCGCCGAAAACCACCACCAGCATCACCTGGATGCCGGAAAGAATGTCGGACACACTCCAGAACCGGGAGAGCACCTTGGCCATTTTCTCCCAAAGGGCGGTGTAATGGTCATTCTGCTTCCGGAATTTGTCGATCTCCGCCCGCTCCCGTCCGAAGGCACGAACCACACGAACACCGGTCAGATTTTCCTGGGCCATGGCGGAAAGCTTGCCTTCATTTTCGTCACAGGCAAGGAAGCCCTCATGGACCTTCTTGTGGAAATGGAAGGAATACAGAATGATGACCGGGGTGGGGATCAGGGCGATGACCGTGAGCAGCGGATGCATGGAGGCCATAAAGGTGATGGAAAGGATCAGCAGCAGCACGATGCGGAACACGCTGGTCAGCTGTTCCGAGAGAAAATTCTTGGTGGTATCGATGTCCGACGTGCAGCGCTGAATAATATCGCCGGTTTTATTTTTCATGTGCCAGGAGAAGGGCAGCCGCTCAATGTGGGAAAACAGCTGGTCCCGCATGGTCTTGACCAGGGTTTCCGACGCTTTGGTGTTGTACACCCGGAAGGTGTACTGGGAAAGCACCTGCACCGCCGCCACAGCAATGACCGCCAGGGCCATGATCCACAAATTTTGCCCCAAATAGGCAAAGCCGCCGATGCTGTTCACAAGGTCCATGACGAAGGCCGGGAAATCCCCGCTTTCGCCGCCAATGGCGCAGTCCACAGCACCCCGGATGATCTGGGGCTGGATCATATCCGCCAGCGCCGTAATTCCGGCGCAGAGAATGCTCACCAGGAAGAAGCGCTTGGAGCCCTTCAAAAACTGCCAAAGCAGAGGGAACGTACTCTTCTTTTTGGCAGGTTTATGCTTCTTTTCCAAGGAATATCAACCTCTCTTTCGATAAAAACTTGCCTGCAATACGCAAAAAGGGTGCAGGCCAAAGCCTGCACCCAGTCAGATACCAATAGACATACCCAGTCTAGACATACCCAAAAGGAGCAAAGCTTCTGCCATTATGGATCACAAAACGAACATTCATCAACATATGCTTCACTCCTTTCTTTTAATTTCTGGCAACCTCTAAAAACTCTTTTTTGATGATTTGGGCGAGAGATTTGGGTTCAACAAAAGTTTCGGAAAGTTCGGAATACTTTGTGTATTGCGGACTTTTCGAAATGAA
>CAZHEG010000328.1:0-1620 GCA_964531435.1 uncultured Oscillospiraceae bacterium
CAATAACAATGAACCGCAGCACCATGGGTGGGTGCTGCGGTTGCTTCATGGGGAAAGGGTGGTGCAATCAATTATTTCCACAGGCCGTCAGGGTATTTTCCCTCAGCGGTCATTTGCTGCAGGGCCGCCACCACCATGGGCTTGTCGGCGGCGTAGGTCACGCCGTACCACTTGTCCGCGGAGGACAGGACCTTCAGCTTTGCCTTGCCCTCGTGGATCATCTGGCCCACGATGACAGGGAGCAAATATTCCTTCTTCGCCGGGTTCTGGGGAACCTCATTTTGGAAGAAGGCAGGGAAGCGGTTGGAAAGGGCGGTGAGCAGGCTGGGGGTGAAGCCGAACATATTCATGGACACCAGGGTGTCCGGGCTCAGATCCTCCCAGCTTTCGCCGTCGGTGGTGAAGTGGATGCCGCCCTGGTACTTCTCGATGCGCAGCCGCTCCACGATGTCCGTCAGCAGGCCCTCCTCGCTGACGCTGCACACGCCCCGGGCCACACTGCCGTGGTCGGTGACGGTGTTGCCCAGGCGGTAGCCCACCATGCACCAGTCGGCGGTATCGGTATCCTCCGCCCGGCACAGGGCGTCGTAAATGGTGCGGAAAGCGGATTTGCCGTAGTAATCGTCGGCATTGATCACCGCGAAGGGCGCGCCGCCGATCTCCTCCGCCGCGCACAGCACCGCGTGACCGGTGCCCCAGGGCTTGCTGCCCCGCTCCTCGGGAACGGTGACGCCATGGGGCAGCAGCTTGTCCTGCTCCTGATAGGCGTAGCGGATCTCCATGGGGCAGCGCTCCAGACGCTTGCCCACCGTAGCCATAAAATCGGCCCGGATGGCCTCTTTAATGATGATCACCGCGGTCTCAAAGCCTGCCTCGTGGGCATCGTACAGGGAATAGTCCAGAATGGCCTCCCCCTGGCTTCCCACGGGGTCGATCTGCTTCAGGCCGCCGTAACGGCTGCCCATGCCGGCAGCCATGACCACCAGAACCGGCTTTTTCGTCATAACTTTACCTCCATATGTTTGGCAGCTGCTTTCACAGCTTCAGATAGATATCCTCCCGGCGAAGCTTATCCCAGGAAAATTCCCGGGCCAGCTCCTGGGCGGAGATGGGTTCGTTTTTGTCGATGAGCCCGCCGGAGCAGGCCAGGATGCCGATGAGCTCCTCCGGCTTCATCCGCTGGCGCAGCACCCCAAGATCCAGATCCCGGTCCCGCTTGCTCAGCCGCCGCCCGTCGGGGGCCATCAGCATGGGCACGTGACCGTATTCGGGATGGGGAAAGCCAAAGAGCTCCTGCAGGTACATCTGCCGGGGGGCGGAGCTTAATAGATCCATGCCCCGGACCACCTCGGTGACCCCGGCCTCGCCGTCGTCCACCGTCACCGCCAGCTGGTAAACGTACACGCCGTCGGCCCGGCGCACCACAAAATCACCGCAGTCGGTGGCAAGATTTTCCTGATAATGGCCCTGAACGTGATCCTCCAGCTGCCAGAGCCGGTCCGGGACCTGCACCCGCCAGGAGGGACTGCGGCCCGGGGGCGGCGCGGTCAAATTCCGGCAGGTGCCGGGATAGACGTAAGTACCGTCGGACAGGTGGGGGGCATTGACGCTGTGGAGCTG
>CAZHEG010000329.1:0-1610 GCA_964531435.1 uncultured Oscillospiraceae bacterium
TTCGACGCGCCCCTTTGGCATATTCTGTTCAGTGGCTGCGCTCCATCAGCAGCATGGGTGTCAGCTTTTCCTTTTGGAACAGCTCCATGAACCGGGGGCATTTCACCAGGAACGCGTAATACACATTGTATCCGCAGCCCCAGAGGGTCTCCACATTGCCCTGGCCCTTGGAAAGGATCACATCCGCACGCCGGAAGGCATCCATGGCCTCATCGCTGAGCTGATCCAGCTGGGTGCCGGGAATCAGGTTACCGTTGCCGATCACCGGAAAATCGATGCCCACCGCCGCGGCATCGGCTGCCGTGGCGTCATTGTTGGCAGGGCCGCCCCGCACCAGGAAGGTGATCTCAAGATGGGGATAAGCCTTCCGGATCTCCTCTGCCAGGATGCGGTCAAAGCCGATCTCCCCGGCATTGTCGGTGACATACAGCAGCCGCTTTCCCTGCTTCAGATCATGGCAGAACGCCCGGTAGGACGCCCCATCCAGCTCCATCTCATGGGCAGAGCGGAGCATTTCGTCCAGCTTGTCGAAGCTGACCTCGCCCCGCAGCCCGGAAAAGTCCATGTAGTTGCCCAAGATCGCGTGCTGCAGCCCCGCAAACACCGGGTCGGCAGCGGAGCGGACACTTTCCCGGATCCGGTCCATCCGCTCCAGCACGAAGGCGTTGGAGTCGGCCTTCTCCTGCCGGTAGCGGTCCAGGCCGATGCCGTAGATCTCGTTCAGCAGCTTGGCAGTCTGGGGCGCGTACCAGGGTGCGCTGACCCCTTGCGGTGCTTCCAGAAACATCTGCAGCATCGCCTTAAAAAACCGGGTGGCCTGCTCCTCATCCCCCAGCTGCCGGGCCAGGGTCATATTCCGCTCCAGATAGCACTGCATGCACTGCGCGCCGGCAGCGACACTCATACCTTCAGCTTAACGACGACCTTCACGAAGTCATTGGGCACATCCAGATGCCGGCCGGGCATATGGGCGTCCTCGGGGAATGCCACGTAGCACATACCCTCGTTGATGGTCATGTACTCGAAATTGCCGGAGTACTTGCCCACATCCTTGGCCTCGTTAAACTCACCCTCCAGGGTGCAGTCTGCCAGGTCGGCCCAGCCCATGACTTCCTTGCCCTTGACAATGTACTGGATGTCCAGATAGTTGCGGTGGGCCTCCGCCAGGTCCGGAGCCTTGGTGCTCTGGACGGCGATGAAGAAGCGGTTGCCGTCCGACAGGGGGTAGTTCTTCTTATCCTCGTACTCGGTCAGGGCGTTGACCGCGGCGACGGCCTCCTCCAGGCCGGGCAGGATGGGAGCATAACGCTCCAGGTCTTTCCAGGGACATACGATCATAACAATAACTTCCTTTCGTTATATTGATTCTCTTATTGATGCTCGTCCAGATGGCGCTGGATCCGGCCCATGATCATTTCCAGAGCCACGGCATTCTTGCCGCCCTCCGGCACCACGATGTCGGCAAAGCGCTTGCTGGGCTCCACATATTTTTCGTGCATGGGCTTCACGGTGGTCTGGTACTGGGTGATGACGCTCTCCAGGCTGCGGCCCCGGTCCCGGACGTCCCGCTTGATGCGGCGGCACAGCCGGACATCGGCGTCGGTATCCAC
>CAZHEG010000330.1:0-1602 GCA_964531435.1 uncultured Oscillospiraceae bacterium
GTGAGATCTTCGAGGAGGCTGCCGGCATCTCCAAGTACCGCCACCGTAAGGAGGATACCGAGCGGAAGCTGGCCCATACCGAGGATAATCTGCTTCGCATCGGCGATAAGGTGTCCGAGCTGGAGCTGCAGCTGGAACCCCTGCGGATCCAGTCCGAGAAGGCCAGAAAATATCTGGAGATGAAGGACGAGCTGCGGGGCGTTGAGGTCACCGTGTGGCTGGATACTCTGACCAAGCTGTCCGCCGCCGCCAAGAAAGCGGAGGAGGACCATGCCTCCGCGTCCTTCGTGCTGCAGCAGGCTCATGATGACCTGGAAAAGCTGTATGCTCTTTCCGAGCGTTACGGCGATGAGCTGCGCACCAAGGACGGCGAGCTGGAAACGGTCCGCCTGAAGGTGAATATGCTGGAATCCACCCACCAGCAGCTGGACGGCCAGATGGCTGTGCTGCGGAGCAATTTGGAGAACAATAACGGCAATATCAGCCGAATCGAGGAAGAAATGAAGGGCAGCGAGGACCGCAGCGGCGGCATCGCGGCCCAGATCGAGCAGACCCGGCAGCGCATGCGGGACATCGAAGCCGCGCTGAAGGCCAAGCACCAGGAGCTGACCCAGCTTCAGCAGGAGCTGGCCGCCATGACGGCGAACGCCCAGGGCCTGACCAAGCAGTACCTGGACCTGAAGGGGAAGGAGACCGCCCTCTCCGCCGACATCGCGGGAACGGAAGCGAACCTGCGGGGCCTGAAAGAGGGCATGGAGCAGTCCTCCCAGCGCCTGGAGCAGCTGGATGCCGATCTTTCCTCCGGTGCCGGACGCCATGAGCAGGCCCAGGCGGAACTGGATAATTGCCGCGCCGCCCTGCGCCGCGCCGGTGATGATGTGACCGCGGCGAACAATACCATCGCGGGCTACACCCTGCGCCAGCAGACCCGGAGCAAGCGCCGGGATGAGCTGCAGGCTTCATTGCGGGAGCTGACCGCGAAGCTGGATTCCGTATCCGCCCGGGCCCGGGTGTTCCGTGCCATGGAGCGGGATTTTGAAAGCTATACAAAGTCTGTTAAGATGGTGATGCAGGAAGCCCAGCGGGGATCCCTGCGGGGCATTCACGGCCCCGTGTCCCGTCTGATCCGCACACCGGATGAAAGTGCCGTTGCAATCGAGATCGCCCTGGGCGCCGCCATGCAGCATATCGTGGTGGGAAATGAGCAGGACGGCAAGGCAGCCATCAATTACCTGAAGCGCACCGGAGGCGGCCGCGCCACCTTCCTGCCCCTGACCACGGTCCAGGGCCGGGAGCTGAATGAAGCGGGCCTGGAGAGCTGCCGGGGCTTTGTGGGCATTGCCTCCCGCCTGGTGACCTGCCAGGATGCCTACCGCGGCATCGTGGACAACCTGCTGGGCAGAACGGTCATCGTCCGGGATATGGACGCCGCCATCGCCATGGCAAATAAATACCGCAGCCGCTTCAAGATCGTCACCCTGGACGGTCAGGTCATGAACCCCGGCGGTTCCATGACCGGCGGTTCCGTGAATAAAGAGGCGGGCATCCTGTCCCGGGCCAATGAGCTGGAGAAGCTGGCCGCACAGGAAAAGGAACTGAATG
>CAZHEG010000331.1:0-1601 GCA_964531435.1 uncultured Oscillospiraceae bacterium
GCCGCTGCGCCTACCTTTACATCCAGTACCCCGACATGGAGAAGGAGCTGGCCATCCTGCGGGCGAAGCTTCCCCATGTGGATGACCGTCTTTGCGCCCAGGTGGCCCTGGCAGTGCAGAAGCTGCGCAGCAACGAAGCAATCCTCAAGAAGCCTTCCATCGCGGAGACGCTGGATTGGGCCGCGGCGCTGGATGCCCTGGGCATCCGGGAGCTGACCCCCGATGCCATCCGCCAGACGGCGGGCTTTATCCTGAAAAACAGCGAGGACCTGAACGTTCTGGAGGAGGAGCCCCATGACGGGCTTTGCCACGGAGGGCATTGCCATGGCTGAGCCCCAGGTATACCTGGAGAAGCTGTCGGGATTTTCCCGGCTCCTGCGCCATGAGGGACTGACCATCAGCCCCAACGAGACGGCGGATGCCGCCCGGATTCTGACGGCATTGGGTCTTTCGGACCGGGAGCAGGTGAAGACCGCTCTGCGGACGGTGTATGCCAAGTCCCGGGAGGAGCAGTTGATCTTCGACCGGGTATTCGACGGATTTTTCATTTCCGAGGAGGCCATGCGGGAGCAGGCCAGGCGGCAGATGGAAAAGGAGCGGGAGATGGAGCAGGCCCGCCAGCAGGCCCGGGAACAGGAGATCGAGCTGGACGAGGGCCAGATGGAGGCATTTGCCGCCATGAGCGAGGAGCAGCGGCAGAAGCTGGTGGATTTCGCGGAAAAATACCGGGGCAATGCCCAGCGCAATCCCCGGCTCTACGGCAGCTTCATCCACTCTGTTTTTGCCAAGGCCCTGCTGGAGCAGCAGCTGCGGATGGAGGATGCCGGCCTTGGCGTGGAAGCGGCGGATCCGGAGATCGGCATGCTGTACCGGGATATTTCCGCCTTCAAGGATACGGAGATCCCCAAGGCCATTTCCATCATCCAGACCGTGTCCCGCCAGATCAACGGCGAGCTTACCGCCAAACGCAGCCGGAAGGCCCACAGCGGCAAGCTGGATTTCCGCCGCACCATCCGAAAGGGTTTGGAAACCGGCGGCAGCCTGTACCGGCTGAAGTATAAAAAGAAGCCCAGCCGCCGCAAAAATCTGGTGGTGCTCTGCGATGTTTCCGGCTCTATGATGCAGTTTTCGGAGTTTGCCCTCCGGTTCATCCAGAGCCTGAACCAGGTGTCCGACAGCTCCCGGGTGTTCCTGTTTTCCGAGGAGCTGGTGGAGGCGGATTCCTTCAGCCTGCAGAATATGGACCTGTTCCGGGACTATGTGGCCAGAAGCGGCCTGTACGGCAAGGGTACCGACCTGGGTGCGGCGCTGGAGGCGCTGAACGGCAGGATACCGCCGGTTCTGAACCCTGCCACCACCTTGCTGATCCTGTCGGATACCAAGACAGTGGACCAGCCACGGGCTCTGGCGGCATTGCAGAGCGCCAAGGGAAAGGCGGGCCGGGTCCTGTGGCTCAACCCCATCCCCCAGGGGCACTGGCAGTACAGCCGCAGCATCCGGGCGTTTTCCGCCGTGTGCACCATGGTTTCCTGCAGCACCCTCCACGATCTGGCAGCAGCCTGCCGCCGGATCACACAATGATCAAAAATTGGAGTTTATCT
>CAZHEG010000332.1:0-1586 GCA_964531435.1 uncultured Oscillospiraceae bacterium
CCGCGTGCTGGTGGACATGGCTCTGGATGAACAGGGTGTTCTTCTCAGGATCCAGGCCGCAGGCGATGTACTGGGCAAGCTGCTCCAGCGTCCGGCGGCGCAGGTCGGCGGGGTTCTGGCGCACGGTAATGGCATGCAGGTCCGCCATGAAATAATAGCAGTCATACTGGTCTGCCCGCTCGGCCCAGTTCTTCACCGCGCCCAGGTAGCTGCCCAGGGTCAGGTCACCGGAGGGCTTGATGCCGGAAAGCATCCGTTTCTTGGGGGCGGTTGCTTCACTCAGGATTTCACTCATTATAGTCACGCTTCCTTCCAGAATATTTCCGATATTTTAGCACATGGAAAACAAATTAGCAAGGGTACGGTGAGAAATTATTGTTTTTCTGCAGCAAGAAGTATGTGTCATTGCGAGGAGGGCCATCACCATGGCCCGACGTGGCAATCTCCCATGGCTTCGCGAGTGTTTCGTGGATCGCCACACAAGTGTTCACACCGGTTCGAGATGACATGCCCTTCAAATAATACAACCACAAACTGCAATTTATCTATCCACACCAATTGATTTCTTTCACCGCTTGTGCTATACTTCATGCTAGAAAATTATGTACAAACGAGGTAGAAATTATGGATTATCAAGCACTTGCTGATCTTCTTTTCCCCAATGTTACCGATACGCCGGAAGCTCTTGAGGAGCGCTTCCCCGCCCGCAATGTTCCCGAGGGCGCGGTCATTACCCGCATGGCCCCCTCACCCACCGGCTTTGTCCACCTGGGCAATCTGGTCCAGGGCCTGACCTCCGAGCGCATGGCCCACCAGTCCGGCGGCGTTCTCTTTCTCCGTGTCGAGGACACCGATGCCAAGCGCGAGGTTCCCGGCGCTGTTGAGGTACTGATCGACACCCTGAAGCATTACGGCATCAGCTTCGACGAGGGTGCCACCCACCACGGCGACAACGGCGATTACGGCCCCTACCGTCAGCGCCAGCGCGCCGCCATTTATCATGTCTATGCCAAGAAGCTGGTATCCGAAGGCCAGGCCTATCCCTGCTTCTGCACCGAAGAAGAGCTCTCCGCCATGCGTGAACAGCAGGAGGCTGCCAAGGAGACCACCGGCTACTACGGCAAGTATGCCATGTGGCGTGAGCGGAGCATGGAGGAGATCCAGGCGCAGCTGGATGCCGGAAATCCCTGGGTGCTCCGCTTCCGCAGCACCGGCTCCGTTGAAAACCAGTTCAAATTCGACGATCTGGTCAAGGGCAAGCTGACCATCACGGAAAACAACGTGGACCATGTCCTGCTGAAGTCCGACGGCATTCCCACCTACCACTTCGCCCACGCGGTGGACGACCACCTGATGCGCACCACCCACGTGGTCCGCGGTGACGAGTGGCTGCCCACCCTGCCCTTCCACATTCAGCTCTTTAAGGCCCTGGGCTTCAAGCTGCCCAAATATGTCCACATCGGACCGCTGATGAAAATGGACGGCGCTTCCAAGCGCAAGCTCTCCAAGCGCAAGGATCCGGAGCTGGCACTGACTTACTACAAGGCCGAGGGTTTCCCCGTCAAGGCTGTGTACGAATACATCAT
>CAZHEG010000333.1:0-1585 GCA_964531435.1 uncultured Oscillospiraceae bacterium
ACGAGGGGCTGATCCCCTATTGCGAAAGCTGCCGGGTGCCGCTGTGGGATATGTTCACCACCAGCATCATCTGCGCCGTCACCAACGAATTGGGCGAGATCGCCCTGCTGCGGCAGGACTATGTATCCACGACCAAGTATGTCTGCGTCGCGGGCATCATGAAGCCCGGCGAAGCCGCTGAGGAATGCGCGGCACGGGAGATCCTGGAAGAGATCGGCCAGACCGTGGAGTCCCTAAAATTCATCCGCAGCTACCCCTACGAAAAGAAGGGCATGCTGATGCTGGGCTTCCATGCAACCGTAAAAAAAGCACCCCTCCGGCTCTCCGGCGAGGTGGACGCGGCCCAGTGGTTTCCCCTGTCCGAAGCCCTTTCCATGCTCCGGGAGGGCAGCATTGCCTGGCAGCTTGTGAAAGCAGTCGTAGATTCCATACACTGACAGAAGATCCCGGCAGGAATATCCTGCCGGGATCGTTTCATCAGATCTGTGAGAATTCGTAATTCTCGTACTTCAGCCGGTCTCCGGTGTCGATGCCAAAGGGCAGCAGCGCAATGGCGACCTCCGACTCTACGCCGGTATCATCATATTTGATCAGAGCGTAATCGCCCCGAATGTCCATAACCGTGCAGTACAATTGAATCCTCCATTCTGTTTGTTGGGTCTGGGGTGCAGGTTCCTCCGGCGCAGGTGCCGCCTCCGGCTCCGTGGCCTCTTCCTCCCGGAGCAGGTTCCGCTTAGCAAAGCCTCCGGCGAAGATGCCCGCCATGATCAATGCCGCGCCAAGGACCGCCATCCACTGGTAGCTGGCAAAGTAGTCGAAATATCCATCTTCCTTTGGAAGCGCCGTGTTATAGATATACGAGGAATACGCAACGGAAGAATAGTAGTTGGAATAATTGTATTTGAAGCTTCCTGCTTCCAACGTCTCTCTCCAGGCCATCAGGAAGGGCAATACAGCCAGCATCCCTCCGCCGCAGATCAGCATCCCGGCGTAGCCATCGGGTCTTGTCCCCTTCCCCCGCAGCCGCACCAGCAGCACCAAGGCTACGGCGGTCACTGCCAGGCCCAGGCATCCGGGGACGAGCATACGCTCTGCCCAAAGCTCCCTAAAAACAGACAGGTCAGCATCGCCTCCGGTGGTCCAGGCCATGATCTCCGAAGCCTGCGCAACGGTAAAGCAGAGGGTCGTAAGCCCCATCAGCAGCGCAGTAAAGCAAAAGGTTTTTCTCACGTCTCTTCCCCACCTTTGTGCTCATGTTCATGGGTGATCTGGGCAGCCATCTTCTCCAGCTTCTTCAGAAGTCTTTCTTCCTTTTTCTTCTTGCGCTTTTCCTTGAATTTGGATTGGATCTCAATGGGCTGATTCTTGAGCTTATTCTTGTCGATCCCCTTGCTTTCCAGGCGCTCGGAGGTGAAATCCCGGGCCAGCGCGTAAAGCACGGAAGCCAGAGGGATCATCGCCAGCATTCCGCCGATGCCCATCAGGTCACCGCCAACGGCAACCGCCACCAGCACCCACATACCCGGAAGGCCAATAGAAGTGCCCACCACTCTGGGATAGATCATGTTACCCTCGATCTGCTGCA
>CAZHEG010000334.1:0-1582 GCA_964531435.1 uncultured Oscillospiraceae bacterium
CAATGTGCATGATGCAGGGTCTGACCTCCGCCATCGTCAACCCCAACGACCGCCGGCTGATGGAGACCATCAAGTCCTGCGATATCTTCAAGAACCACGTTCTGTACTCTGACTCCTATCTGGATCTGTAAGATACAGAGCATATGATCCCGTAATTGATCCGGGAGGGAGAGAAACCTCCCTCCCGGATTTTGCTTTTTAATGGAGAAAGCCTATGAAGATTCGTGCATCCGTGAAGGATGATCTGCTCCGCGTGATATATGCCTGCGCCGGACTGTACTGTCTGGGCGGGGCGCTGCGGTATGTGCTGTCCCGCCATCCCTTTGGCTGGTGGCTGCGGGTGGCGGATATTGCGTTCATGCTGCTGCTCAGCTTTATCTGCTTCTGTCTGATCTATGACCGTCCGGCGCTGGAGCTGACGGAGGAGGGCGTATACGTCCGCCGCCTGTTCGGAAAGCGGTTCTTCGGCTGGGACGCATTTATCCAGGCGGGGATTCTGCGGCGGCTGGACTGGCGGCTGCGAAAGACCAACGACCTGGTGCTGGTGCAGCCGGGCGGCTCGGCGCGCGGGGATTCGGACCTTGCCTTTCTGATCCGGAATTTTGGCCGCATCATCCACATCCCCTGCAAGGACCGGGCACTGCTGTATACGGTGCACCACTACGGTGAGCTGGACTTCAATTTTGCCGACGGCGTGCAGGAATATTAACACCGTATATCCAGCCCATTGGGGCTCTATATAAATTATGTAAACTAATTTTTGGGAGGAAAATATCATGAGTGTTTTAACCGATCTCATTTACGGCGGCAGCAATGCCGTTGCGGGCCTGACTGAGGGTGCTGTAAACGATGCCATCGCCAAGTATGGCCCGGACCACCCCATCGCATTTCCTGATACTGCCTACTGCTTCCCCACCATTTATGCCGCGACCGGCGTAAAGGTCAAGACGCTGGGCGACCTCCCTGCTTGTGTGGGCGTTCTGAAGAGCCTGATCACGGGTCAGGAGGATCTGGGTCAGGCGCTGAATGCCGGCCTTGCCACCGCCGTTGGCGCGGAGATCCTGGAGGGCCTGAAGTGGGTCGAGGGCGGCAACCCCTATGAAAACGAGACCGGCATCGGCTTCGTGCCCGATCCCATCATCCGTTCCCTGGGTGTTCCCCTGGTCACCGGTGACATTCCCGGCGTGGCTGTGGTTCTGGGCAAGGCGGACAATGCCGCCGATGTTTGCAAGGTGGTCAAGGATTACCAGTCCAAGGGCCTGCTGACCTTCCTGGTGGGCGACTGCATCGAGCAGTGCGCCGAGGGCGTCAAGATGGGTCTTGAGTACCGTGTGGTGCCCCTGGGCCACGATGTTACCTCCGTGATCCATGTTGTCACCGTCGCCATCCGCGCGGCGCTGATCTTCGGCAACGTCCAGCCCGGCGACCTGGCGGGCCTGCTGGAATACACCAGCAAGCGTGTGCCTGCTTTCGTCAACACCTTCGGCGCCATCGACGCCGTTGTGGTTTCCGCCGGCGCAGGTGCCATTGCACTGGGCTTCCCCGTGATCGTGGACATCGACCTGGGCGAGAACCAGGTTCC
>CAZHEG010000335.1:0-1577 GCA_964531435.1 uncultured Oscillospiraceae bacterium
TATGCGCAATATCTGCCTGTTTCTGACATATCTTGGAACCGCGTACCACGGCTGGCAGATGCAGAAAAATCTGCCCACGGTGCAGGAGACCATGGAAAAGGCCATTGAGATGATCGTTGGACAGAAGGTCCACGTCACCGGCTGCGGCCGCACCGACGCGGGTGTCCATGCCAAGTGCTATGTGGCAAACTTCCGCACCGAATCTACCATCCCGGTGGACCGGCTGCCCTACGCGCTGAACACCCATCTGCCTGCGGATATCGTGGTGACCAAGGCCTTTGAGGTCCACGAAAACTTCAACGCCATCGGTTCCTGCGCGAAAAAGGAATACACCTACCTGATCTACAATTCCCGGCTGAAGGATCCCTTCTACGTCAACCGTGCCTGGTTCTATCCCAAGCACCTGGACGAAAAGGTGATGCAGGCTGCCGCGGACCAGTTTGTCGGCACCCATGATTTTGCCGCAGTAAGAAGTGTTGGCACCGATGTCAAATCCACGGTGCGGACTGTATATCATTATAAAGTGGAGCGGGACGGCGATGTGATCGCCCTGCGGGTTTGTGCCAACGGCTTCCTGTACAACATGGCCCGCGCCATGGCGGGAACGGTGGTATACGCAGCCGAAGGAAAGATCCGGCCCGAGGAGATCGGTGCCATTCTTGACAGCGGCAACCGTACCGCCGCAGGCCCCACGGTACCCCCGGGGGGACTGTATATGACCCACCTGTGGTACGATGACGGCATCGAGAAATTTGAGTGTACGCCCCACCGACCCATTGTTTAAAAAAATGTCATCCTTTTCGGCGCAGTTTGTGCTATACTGCGCTGAAAAGGAGATTTCCTTGTATAAGGAGTGATTCGAATGCAACCGAAGCTTTGCACCAAGTGCAAAAAGAATATCGCCGTGGTGTTTATCACCAAAATGGAAAACGGCGTTACCATGAATGAGGGCTACTGCCTGAAATGTGCCAGAAGTCTGGGCATTCCCCAGATCGACCAGGCCGTGAAGCAGATGGGCTTTTCCGACGATGATCTGGATACCCTCAGCGATGAGATGAGCAACATATTCGGACAGATCGATTCCGGCGACCATGACGATGATGACATGGATTCCCAGACCGCGACGTTCCCCCTGCTGAACCAGCTCTTTGGCAGCAGCCAGCCCCAGTCCGATCTCCCCGCCGTTCCCCGGAAGGAGAAGAAGGAGGAGAAGAACGAGGAGGACAAGGGCAAAAAGAAAACGAAAAAGCACAAGTTCCTGGACAGCTACTGCATGGACCTGACGGGCCGTGCCCGGGCGGGTAAGCTGGATAAGGTGATCGGCCGGGATACGGAAACGGAGCGGGTGATCCAGATCCTGAACCGCCGGCAGAAGAACAATCCCTGCCTGATCGGTGAGCCCGGCGTGGGCAAGACTGCCATTGCCGAGGGCCTTGCCCAGCGCATCGCTGCCGGTGATGTGCCCTACAAGCTGCGGGATAAGGAGGTTTTCCTGCTGGATCTGACCGCTCTTGTGGCCGGCACCCAGTTCCGCGGACAGTTTGAAAGCCGTATGAAGAGCCTGATCGGCGAGATCA
>CAZHEG010000336.1:0-1576 GCA_964531435.1 uncultured Oscillospiraceae bacterium
AAATGCGGGGGGCAAGGGTTCGGTGCGTGATCCAACTGCACGCTAAACTCCAATTCAATTACCCCAGCGTGGGTTTGGGCCTTTGGTCATTTCAGCATCCTCCGGGCGAATTCCCGGGCACCCGCCACAGCCTCCGGGGTCTGGAAGGATGCCAGGTCGTCCTCATCCTGAACGGAGTAAAGGCCTGCGTACTTAAGATTCGAATGCTTGCACAGCCGCTCCACACCCATTTCAAAGGGATCGGTGGCGTAAGCGCCGTCATAGCCATGGGTGGCGATGATGGCCACCTTTTTCCCCGCCCAGAGGGAGCCGCTGCCGCTTCCGTAATACTTATTCAGGCCGTAGTGCCGGTCCAGCACATTCTTCATAGGGGCGGCGCAGTACCATGCGTAAATGGGCGTGGCCAGCACGATCAGATCCGCCCAGCAGATCTCCTCCACCACACTGTACATATCATCCTTCTGGGGGCAGCCATACGCACCGGATACGCCCTGACAGGCATAGCAGCCCTTGCATGGGGCGATATTTTTATCCGCCAGGGTCACATAGTGGACCACCGCGCCGTTTTCCTTCAGCTCCTCCATAAAGGGCTTGCAAAGCTCCGCCGTGTTGCTCTGCCGCCGGGGGCTGCCCATCAAGATCAATACGTTCATATTAACCGTCCTTTCATTTTCAAAAATCATTCTTCCCTGCGCATGGGAACGACCGTAGGCTGCTGCATGGCGCCGGATTTTGCATAGATGAGCATGGCCATGAATTCCCGGCCCAGCATCTGCAGGATCTGCTCCTCGGAAAAATCGCAGGCTCCCGTGGCGCACAGCGCGCCGATGCCGAAGGTCTGGATCCAGACATGCTGAAAAAGATCCATGGCATCCTTCTCCGTCAGGCCGTAATCCCGCTGCAGCACATCCACGCATGCCGTTCCCAGTCCGCCCAAGCTCTCAAAAATATCCGCGAAACCGCAGGCCTCGGTATTTTCCGACATAAACAGCAGCTGATACAGCTTCGGCTCGTCCATGGCAAAGAGGATCATCTGCATTCCCACCTGCTTGAAAACAGGGGTGTAATGAAAAGCCCGCTGGGCAAAGCCTTCAAACCGCTTCATGGCGGCAGCCCGGACAGCCTGCTGCACCTCCTCCATGGAGCTGAACGCGGTAAAGATGGGGCGGGCGGAGCAGCCCAGCCGGGCTCCCAGATTTCGGGCGGTCAGGGCCTCTGTTCCCTTTTCGCTGACCAGCTCCAGTGCGGCGGCAACGATCTCCTCTTTTGTAAACTTCGGTTTTGGTGGCATCTTGCAGCATCCTTTCCGCAACATTCGTTGCGCATCATTCGTTTTATTATACTCCTGATTCCCCGCCTTGTCAATCCGCTTTTTTACACACCTTTCATTTGAGAGGGATCTTTCACCATGCTGCCTGTGCCGCGCATGGATCTCAGCGAATCAAAGCCACCGGGCAATGGTTTTCTCTTACGGGAAAAGTCCCGAAGCCATAAGGCTCCGGGACTGAGACTGTCAAAAAACATCTGGCGCGGCAGCGCCCAAGGCCCCCTTGTGTAAAGGGGGCTGTCATTTTGC
>CAZHEG010000337.1:0-1570 GCA_964531435.1 uncultured Oscillospiraceae bacterium
TCCAAACGGCTTTTGGCCTGCTGTGATTATGTAAACCAAGGTGACCGCATCGCCGATATTGGCTGCGACCACGGATATCTGTCCATCCATCTGCTGACCAGCGGAATCGCCCGCTCCGCCATCGCTTCCGATATCAATGAACAGCCCCTGCTGAGCGCCGTCCGCAACGCCGAAAAGTACGGTGTCCGGGACAGGATCGCCTTTTTCCTTTCCGACGGCGTTCGGAATATTCCCCGGGATTTTGACACCATGATCTGCGCCGGCATGGGCGCGGACACCATGATCTCCATTCTGGAGGCCGCCCCCTGGCTGAAGGATCCGAAATACCGCCTGATCCTGCAATGCCAGAGCAAGACACCCAGCCTGCGCCGCCATCTCAGTGAAAACGGCTGGCGGATCACGGAGGAAACCGTCCTTCGGGACGGAAGGTTCCTCTATACCGTCATGGATGTCTGCTGGCAGCCCGGCTATCCCCGGCTCACCCCGGGTCAGTGGTACTTCCCCCCTGCCCTGTTGGAGAACCCCTCCCGGGAAGTGCCCGCCTACTACCGCTGGATCACCGAGGGCCTGCGGATCTCCACCGCCCATCAGGAGGACCCGGAGAAAAAACTGATCCTTGCCGAGCTGGAAGCATTGGCCCGCAACGAAAATCTGCGTTTTTTATCGGAGGAGCAAATATGACCAACGTAGCTGATATTCTGCATTACATTGAGACTCTGGCGCCCCGGTACATGAAAATGGACTGGGACAATGTGGGCCTGCTCTGCGGCAGCCCCGGAGCCCCCGTCACCAAGGTCCTGGTGGCGCTGGATCCCTTTGAGCACGTCTGCGCCGAAGCCGCCCAGTGGGGCGCGGAGCTGATCGTCACCCACCATCCCCTGATCTTCCGCCCCCTGCCGAAGATCACCGACGAGACCAGCATCGGCCGTGGGATCCTCTGCCTGTGCCGCAGCGGCATCAGCGCCATCAACGCCCACACCAATCTGGACTGCGCCCCCGGCGGCGTGAACGACGTGCTGGCGGAAGCCCTGGGACTTGCGGACATCTCCGTGATCAAGCCCAGCGGCGTTGACGAAAGCGGGGCCGAATGGGGCCTGCTCCACTGCGGCACCGTACAGGAGCGATCCCTGGAAGCATTCCTCGGCACCGTGAAGGAAAAGCTGGGCTGTCAGGGCCTGCGCTATGCGGATGGCGGCAAGCCCGTCCGCAAGGTAGCCGTGGGCGGCGGCAGCTGTGCCGACGGAATGCTGGACGCGCTGAGCGCCGGCTGCGACACCTTTGTCACCGCGGATGTCAAGTACAACCAGTTCTGGGATGCCCGGGATCTGGGCCTGAACCTGATCGACGCGGGACATTTCCACACGGAAAACCCCGTTGTATCCGTTCTGGCGGACAAAATTGCGGCGCAATTCCCGGAAATTGAGGTCAAAATCTCGGAAACCCACGCCGATTGCATGAAATTCTATTGATTTTTGATTTCAAAAGTGCTAGAATAGATGAGCAATTTTGATACAACCTGAAGAGGAGAGAAATATATGTCCGGACATTCCAAATGGCATAACATTCAGAA
>CAZHEG010000338.1:0-1552 GCA_964531435.1 uncultured Oscillospiraceae bacterium
ATGACGATTACATCATCCCCTGGAGCTGCATCAAGCGCATTGGGCCGGACATCATTCTGGTGGATATCCGCCCGGACGACTGCCGCCGCCCCCGCAATAAGATCGGCCTGGGCGGCGGATAAGTAAATTGGAGTTTATCTAATAGTTACCACAAGAGTTGTCATCCCGAGCGAAGTCGAGGGATCTACGCACTTATGGCTACATTTGCGGTAAAATCGGTGCCAAGATCCCTCGACTCCCATTCGGTCGCTCGGGATGACACCGTTTTTGGAAATTTGCAACAGCGCGACAAACTGAAATTGGAATTCCCCCAAACATACAACAAGACCGGCCCTCCTGGTGGAGGGCCGGTCCTGCTTCATATAGGGGAGGAAGTAGAAAATCAGTTTTGTCCGTTGCCGCCGCAGCTTCCGCTGCAGCCGGCGCAGCCGCCTGAACAGTTACCGCCGCAGGTGGCTCCATCAGGACAACCGATGCATTTTACGCCACGCTTTTTTTCCCTGATGATGTAGACCACCGCAAGACCGATGATCACAGCAATAACAGCAATAACGATCAGGTTCTTCATATTACTTCTTACCGCTCAGGGTGTATTCAGCAGCCAGGTTCTTGTTGGTCTTGTTAATGATACCGGCAATGATGGCAGCAATGGCCAGCACCACCACCAGACCTGCGATGGCAGCAGCAACATTCAAAGAAGCGGGAGCAGTGACCAGCGTGCCGACGGTGTACACCAGGTAAGCAACGATGTAGCCGGTGGCGAACTGGAGGGCAATGCCGCCCCAGAACCACTTGCGGTCCTTGATCTCAGAGTTCATAGCGCCCAGCGCGGCGAAGCAGGGAGGCGTGAACAGGTTGAACATCAGGTAAGCCAGAGCAGCGACCTTGGTCAGGCCGAAGATGGCAGCAACCTCGGTGCCGGCGCCTTCCACCAGCTCCAGAGCGTCAGTATCGATCAGGTTGGAGATGCCGTAGCAGACAGCCAGGGTGCCCACCACGTTCTCCTTGGCGATGAAGCCGGTAACAGCGGCGGCAGCCAGCTGCCAGGCAGCGGTGCCGGCGATGGGCAGCAGGATCATGCCGATGGGGCTGGCAATGGTGGCCAGGATGGAGGTGGACTCAGCGCCCTCTTCCACCAGCTGGAAGCTCCAGTCGAAGGACTGCATGATAAACACCAGGGCGTTGCAGACCAGGATGATGGTACCGGCCTTGACGATGTAGGCCCAGCCGCGGCTGCACATATCCATGAAGGCGCGCTTCAGGGAAGGAACCTTGTACTCGGGCAGCTCGATGATGAAGAAGGACTTGCGGTTCTTGTGGCCGGCGATCTTGTTGACCAGCAGTGCGCCCAGCAGGATCAGCACGATGCCCACAAAGTACATCAGGGTGCCCACCCAGCTGGCGTCGCCGAAGAAGGCGCCGGCAAACAGGGCGATAACAGGCAGCTTGGCGCCGCAGGGCATGAAGGGGGTCAGCATAGCGGTGGCATTGCGTTCCCGCTCGTTGCGGATGGTACGGGCAGCCATAACGCCGGGGATGGCGCAGCCGGTGC
>CAZHEG010000339.1:0-1527 GCA_964531435.1 uncultured Oscillospiraceae bacterium
GCTTGGTCAGGGGCTGGTACTGGTGGTAGGTAGAGCCGTCGGCAAATTGGATGGACGCAATGTCGATGATGCGCTCCCGGGCCCGGTCGGGAACGATGTGCATAAATCCGTACAGATCCTGGCAGGAATCCCGGAAGCCCATGCCGCGGCCCGTTCCGGTTTCATAATAGGACGCGGAGCGGCTCATATTGAAGGTGACCATGCACTGGTACTGGTGCCAGATATTCACCATGCGGCTTAGCTTTTCGTCGGGGTGGCGCAGCTGGTATTTGCCCAGCAGATCATCCCAGTATGCACCCAGGTCCGCCAGCGCCGCGTCCACAGCGGCGGGAGACTGGTATTTTTCCATCACACGGCGGGCAGTATCCTTGCGGATGACCCCAGGAGCGAGGAACTTCTGATCCCGGGGATTTTGACCGTAGCCCAGGACGAAGGTTGCCCGCCAGCTCTCACCGGGGGTCAGGGTGACGGTAATATGGTGGCAGCCGATGGGATACCAGCCAACGATCCTGCTCTGGACGCTGCGCTCCTGGCGAACCAGCTGGGGATCGGACCAGTCGCCCATGTGGCCCAGGAAGGTGTTGCGGTCCGTATCCCAGCCGGCAGTGGGGACATTCACGCCGTAGAAGGCGTAATGGTCCCGGCGCTCCCGGTACTCGGTCTTGTGGTAGATCACGCCGTTTTCCACTTCGGATTCGGCGATGTTCAGGTTGCGCTGATAGTTGTTGGCATCGTCCACTGCGTTCCACAGGCACCACTCCATGCAGCCGTAGATATGGATGGATTTTTCGGCGGAGGTGTTGTTGGTCAGCACCAGGTCGTGCAGCTCGCAGTTTTCATCCGTGGGGACGAAGCAGGTCAGCTTCGCGGTAAGGCCGTCCCTGGAGGATGTAAAGGTGCTGTAACCCATGCCATGGCGGCACTCGTAGCTGTCAAGAGGTGTCTTGGTGGGCAGCCAGCCGGGGTTCCAGGCAGGCTTGCCGCTTTCCTTGATGTAGTAGAAGCGGCCGCCGTTGTCGCCCGGAACGGCGTTGTAGCGGTAACGCAGGATGCGCTGCAGCTTCGCATCCCGGTAGAAGCAGTAGCCGCCGCCGGTATTGGAGATCATGCCGAGGAAGTCCTGACTGCCCAGATAGTTGATCCAGGGCAGGGGAGTTGCCGGGGTGGAGATCACATATTCCCGGCGCGCGTCATCAAAATATCCGTATTGCATAGGGGAAACCTCCTACATTATTTTCCACAATAATTATATATCGACGGCTTGGATGAAATCAACTGCAAATTCGGGGGGATTATACAGGGAAAATGTGACCCGATCTCCAACCGACCGTCTTTTTGTGAAAATTTCATCGGGCCGCACTTGACGGAATGACAAGATTGTGGTAACATACTCATGAACTTTTTTAATGGAGGTTGCCATTATGGAACACATCAAGACCATTGAGACCCGTAATCTGTGCACCGGCAACGGTGGCTGCGGCGAGTGCCAGACTTCCTGCCAGTCTGCCTGCAAGACCAGCTGCGGCA
>CAZHEG010000340.1:0-1525 GCA_964531435.1 uncultured Oscillospiraceae bacterium
CCAATAGAAGTGCCCACCACTCTGGGATAGATCATGTTACCCTCGATCTGCTGCAGCACCAGGAACATGACCACGAACCAGACAGCCTGCATGGGGTCCTGCACCAGAATAAAGAACGCGCCGACGATACAGCCCACAAAGGCACCCACAATGGGAACCAAGGCGGTCACGCCAATGACCACACTGACCAGGGGCATAAAGGGCATCCGGAAGATGGTCATGGAAACCGCGAACATTGCCGCCAGGATCACGGCCTCCAGGCACTGTCCGGAGATGAATTTGGCAAAGGTGGCACAGGTCATCCGAAATACCCGGATCACCTCATCCGCCCATTTTTCCGGCAGAAGGGAGTAAGCGATCCGCCGGCCCTGGCGGGCCAGGATCTCCTTGCGGCTCAGACAGTACAGGCAGAATACCAGGCTCAGAACGAAGTTCACAATGCCGTTGGACAGGCTGATCACCGCGCCGAAGGCATGGTCGGCAATGATAGACATGGAGTTGGAGAGGACTGTGATCACCTTCTGGACCATTTCGGACCAGTTGATGCTTTCAAAGTCCGTATATTCTGTCAGCCATTCCAGCAGCTCCGGATGTCCGTTGATAAATTCAGTGGCACTGAGCCACACCCGGTCAAAGAAATCCGGGAGCTTATCGATGAGGGCCTCCACCGTTTCCACGATCTGGGGCACCAACAGCCAAACCACTCCGGTAAGTACCAGCACCACAGCCAGGAGCGTACCCATAATTGCCAGAGCACGGCGGGTTCCGGGCTTTTTCACCTTTTTCAGCACCCGCTCGATGGCGCGCATGGGAACGTTCAGGATAAATGCCATCGCGGCACCAACCACGAAAGGCGCAAGGACCTTGTAGCCCTTCTGTAATACGGCAAAAAGCCGCTCCGGCTCATGGAGCACCCAGTATAGGATAATACATGCCGCAACACCGAAGAAGATATTGCGTACTGTTTTCTTGTCCAAATGCAAACCGATCCCCTCCTTTTCTAATCATTATAACGCATAGCGCTTCATTTTCAAAGACTAAAAATTAAAAATTCAACCTTATTTCACAAATCATAATATTCCCATTCCCCTCATAGGCTTTAGGGAGCACAGCAACGGAGGGGAGATTATGATAGAAACACGCGAGGAAAGAGCCTGCGCCTTGGCTGTGTACATGATCGAGACCGGCGCCACCGTCCGTGCCGCCGCGAAGCACTTCGGAATCTCCAAATCTACCGTCCATAAGGATCTGCAGCAGCGTCTGCCCCGGTACAACAAACAGCTTTATGACCGGGTGCGTCAAGTGCTGGAACTGAACAAGCAGGAGCGCCACATCCGGGGCGGCATGGCCACCCGGCGAAAGTACAAAGGTGAAGAATAGGCAAAGGCCCCGGCCACTGCGGTCGGGGCCTTGCTGCGGTCACTTAATTCCAAGTTAGTGTTATCCCCTGAATCGGACCATCTCGCACAAGTAACTAATCCACTCTGTCAGGCTTTTCTTGCGCATCACTTTTCGCTAAGCACCT
>CAZHEG010000341.1:0-1481 GCA_964531435.1 uncultured Oscillospiraceae bacterium
ACGTGGACCTTGATGATCTCCTCGTCATCCACCAGCACCAGGCTGTCGCCCAGGCTGTCCAGGAATGCGCGCAGAATCTCGGGATCCTTGTCATTCTCACGGGAGATGATGAACTCGGTGCAGTAGGTAAAGGTGATGTCCTCGGTCTCAAAATCAGCGAAGGCAGCGGCCTCCTTGACCTCCACATCGGCCATTCCCTCGGGAACCACCACATCCTCACCCCGCAGGGCGCTGAGCATGGACTCCAGAGCGATGACCCAGCCCTTGCCGCCGGCATCCACAACGCCCGCCTTCTTCAGCACGGGGTTCTGCTCGGTGGTGTTGGCGAGGGCTGCCTTTGCCTCGTCAATGGCAGCCACATGGACATACTCAAAATAATTGTTCTCCTCGGCGGCCTGTCTTGCCTTGGCGGCAGCCAGGCGGGCGACGGTGAGGATGGTGCCCTCAGCGGGCTTCATGACGGCCTTGTAGGCAGCGTCAACGCCCTCCTGCAGAGCAGCGGCCCACAGCACGCCGTCGCAGACCTCCGCGCCCTTGAGCTTGCGGGAAATGCCCCGCATCAGCAGGGACAGGATGACGCCGGAGTTGCCCCGGGCGCCCCGCAGCATGGCGGAGGCAGCGGTAGCAGCGGCCTTCTCCAGGGTGGGGTCCTCCACCTTCCGCAGGTCAGATGCCGCGGCATTGATGGTCATGGACATATTCGTGCCGGTGTCGCCATCGGGCACGGGGAAAACGTTCAGGTCGTTCAGGGCCTGCTTGTTGATCTCGATGCCGGCGGCCGCGCTGATCACCAGGCGGCGAAAATCTGCGCCGTTTACAGTCTGTTTCACTTTCTTTCTACCTCCGGTTAACCAATGACCATGGAATCGATATAAACATTCACGGCACGGACCTGGGTCCCGGTGCATTTTGCCACCACGTAGCGGACCTCGGAAACGATGGACGCGCCCACAGCGGTGAGGTTGACGCCGCTGTCAACCATAATGTGAACATCGATGGAAATGGTGTCGTCCTCATGGAACTGCACATAGACGCCCTTGCCGGCGGCTTCCTTGCGGAGCAGGTGGTACAGGCCATCCGTAACGCTGCGGGCAGCCATGCCCTTGACACCGAAGCAGTTGGATGCGGCGGTGCCGGCAATGTCGGTATATACGCCGGTGCTGACGTTCAGAGAACCGTTTTCATTATTCTGACGGATCATAATAATACCTCCAGTGTGATAAGAGTGGATGATGAAGGACGAACCGGGATCCGTCATTCATGCGCGCCGGTGGCGCTTATACCATGCTGTCTTCCCAGCAGTCGGGGGCGCTCAGGCCCATCATCTTTACAACGGTGGGGGCAACGTTTGCCAGGCCGTAGCTGCCCTCCTTGATGACCCACTCATGATCCTTGTCATAAATGATGAAGGGAACGGCATTCAGGGAGTGGGCGGTACGGACGGAAGTCTTGCCCTTCTTGGTTTCGGTCATCTGGTCGGC
>CAZHEG010000342.1:0-1475 GCA_964531435.1 uncultured Oscillospiraceae bacterium
CATTTACGGAGATCAAAGCATATACCGGGAAGGTGTGCATCGTTCACGGTACCGCAAATAAGATCGTAGATGTTTCGTATGCGAAACGTGCGGCGGAGGTGTACAGAAGCACCACGCCGGAAACGCTGAGCGAGGATATGAGCGTGAGTCTGTATATTATCGGGGACGGTGCCCATATGCTTTCAAAAAAACACGATGTGAATGCAATGAAAAAGCTGGAAGATATTGCTGACCTGGCGTGAAGGGGGGATCACAATGTTTCATGTAGAAGAAACCATAAGGCGCAGAAAAAGTGTCCGCACCTACGAAAACCGCCCCTTATCTCCGGCGGATAAAGCGGCCATTCAAGCTTGCATGGATGAACTGTGCAGAGAGGAAACTCCTTTTCCGGCAAAGCTGCAAATGTGCCTGTTGGAAACAAAACCGGGAACCGGCACGGAAAAGCTGGGAACCTACGGTGTGATCCGCGGAGCCAATACCTTCATTGGCATTACAGTAGAGAATACAGAAACCGCAATGGAGGCCGTGGGATATACCTTTGAAAGGCTGGTGCTGAGCGCTGCCGCTATGGGGCTGGGCACCTGCTGGCTGGCAGGCACCTTTAACCGGGAGCAGTTTTCCGGGGCAATGAACATTCAAAATGGTCAGTTGTTCCCGATCGTTTCTCCGATCGGCTATCCGGCAAAGAAAAGCACCCTGGTGGACACCCTGTTCCGTAAAGGCGGAAAATCGGATCAGCGCAAGCCATGGCCGGAGCTGTTTTTTGAAAACGACTTTTTCACACCGCTGACCGAAGCAAAGGCCGGTGAATACGCTTTCCCGCTGGAGATGCTTCGGCTTGCGCCATCCGCTGCCAACCGCCAGCCGTGGCGGATCGTCATGAAGGACAATGGGTTTCACTTTTACCGGGAAGCCAATCCCAAATCAAAATATGCTTACGATCTGCAAAGGCTGGATGTGGGCATCGGCGCATGTCATTTTCATTTGGCAGCCATAGAGAAGGGGTTGGCAGGCTCCTTTGTGAAGCTCCCTGAAGCCGGCAGCGCGGCACCGGATAATATGAAGTATCTGTTTTCGTGGATAAAAGTGCAGTAGATCCATGGAATCCCTTGGAAAACGCACCCTATAAAACGGAAAGACGCCACCTTCAGAATTGAAGGTGGCGTTTTTAGATCGTTAAGCTGCCTTTTTGGACTTGCGGTAGATCACAAACAGATATGCCATATGGATCACAGTAAAGACTACAACGGGAATATAGCTCTTTTTGATACCCAGACCGAAACCGACGATGATATCGTACAGGTGCAGGATCGCCGGGATCGCAAAGATCACGATGCCATCCTTCTTGATATTCACAGGAGACATCTTCTTCCAGTGCTTTGCGATCAGCACGATGGCACAGACAAAGTGGAAGATCAGCGCGATCAGCTCATACCAGAACTTAAATGTAATGTTGTCGGAGTAGACAGGCTTGA
>CAZHEG010000343.1:0-1469 GCA_964531435.1 uncultured Oscillospiraceae bacterium
CAGCACCACACGGCTCAGGTTTTCCCGCCCGGTCTCGGTGCCGTTCAGATAGGTGACCTGATCCCTGTACATCACATGCGCGTCTGCCCCCTCCTGGACGACGATCTCATCGGTCTCCTTCAGGTAGGCCAGGTAGTAGTACTCCGTTTCATAGGGCTCATACACCCTGTAACTTTCAGGCCGGGTGACGGGGGTACAGACGGTAACGCTCATGTTGTCGGAAACTTCCGCGTCCAGGCTCTCGGAGCACCAGTCGCTGTCTGTAACGGTGATCCCAAGCTGCTGCAGCGCGTCGGCAACAGTGCCGCCGTAAACCGCGACAGTCTGGTGGTGGCCGTCCAGGACCACATTTACCGTTTTCGCCCGGGTGATCACGATCTCGTTGGTTCCGGTGCCGAAAACAGCCTCGTAGCGGTCATTCTCCCCCAGTTCAAAACCGGCCTGGGCAAGAATCGCGGCGGGATCGGTGGCGTCGGTGGTGTAAACCCGGGTGGTATCACCGTCCTTGATAACATAGGCCGTCTCAGCAAATGCCAGCTGGGACAGCAGCATGACCACGATCATGGTGGGCAGCAGGATAAACAGTCCACGGCTCAGCGCGGAAAGTCTTTTGCGAATAAATCGATTGCATTCAAGCATAGATGTACCTCCTTTCAAAGCGATCATATGCTTTAACGATCAGTAAGTTCAATATTATTGCAGCGTGTATGCATAGCGTAACACGGCATTATTATAACATTTTTATACAGAAAGTCAAGTCTTTTCCCATTTTCGACCTGTTTTTACAACTTTTTTACATTTTTGCTGTTATTTTTTATGTAAACTTTCATTCAAAATATGCACTCTCTCACGCCCGCAAAGCACAAAATGTTGTGGCTAAAGGCAATTTAAGTTAACATAACATTCGTAATTGCGCAACCGGGTTTATTGTTACCAAAACCGGAATTATGGCAACCATTTTTCTTAATTTTCTCCACAGGGATTGACTTTTTTACTGTTTTATGATAGATTTGCTCCATAAAAGCTGTGACGAAGACATGCTGTTCCGGTAAGATCCCCAGAGAGGGCGCCCCTGTGGTGAAAGGTGCCTGCAACACTGCCCGAACGGATACCACTTCTGAGCCGCCCGGTGGAAATACCGGGACGGGTGCGCCCGTTAAAGCGTCAATGAGTGGCAGCTGCGGCTGCAACCAGGGTGGAACCGTGGAATACTTTGTATCCCACCCCTGTTTCGTCAGGGGATGGGATTATTTTTATGCCCTCCCCAATCAGGCCCCCTTGTGTAAAGGGGGCTGGCAAAAATCGGCTCTTCGCAACCGATTTTTGACTGGGGGATTGTTACAACCCCTCCGCCCCTTCGGGGCACCTCCCCTTACACAGGGGAGGCTTTGGCCGGATCTCCGTCCAACATTATCGCAAGGAGGAAACTATCATGGAAGAAAATCTGTACACCTTTGAAAACCCCGAAT
>CAZHEG010000344.1:0-1448 GCA_964531435.1 uncultured Oscillospiraceae bacterium
GACACCACCACCGTGGTTTTCGAATCCGCCAACTTCAACGGCACCTCCATCCGTCAGACTGCTCTGGCGCTGGGTATGCGTACCGAGTCCTCCGGCAAGTTTGAGAAGAATCTGGATCCTATGATGACTGTGCCCGCCGTGCAGCGTGCCTGCGAGCTGGTGGAGCTGCTGGAGTGCGGCGATGTGCTGGACGGCATCATCGACATCATCAACTATGTCCCCGCTGAGAAGGAGCTGAAGCTGGAGCCGGAGAAGATCAACCGGCTGCTGGGCACCGATATCAGCAAGGAGGATATGGTGAAGTATCTGAACCTGCTGGAGATCGAGGTTGAGGGCGACAGCATCAAGGTGCCTTCCTTCCGGCCTGACCTGAACCTGATGGCGGATATCGCGGAGGAAGTGGGCCGCTCCTACGGCTACAACGAGATCCCCACCACCTCCTTCAAGACCTCTACCCAGGGCGGCTATGCCCCCATCATGCTGGCGGAGAACAAGGCCGGCCAGCTGTGCAGAGGTCTGGGTTACAGTGAGATCATCACCTATTCCTTCGTTTCTCCCGCCATCTTTGACCAGATCCGCCTGAGCAAGGACAGCAGCCTGCGCGGCGCCATGAAGATCCAGAACCCCCTGGGTGAGGATACCTCCATCATGCGTACCATCGCGCTGCCCTCCATGCTGGATATTCTGGGCCGCAACTATGCTTACCACAACAAGAACGTAAAGCTCTACGAGCTGGCCAAGATCTATCTGCCGGTGGAAGGGGAGAAGCTTCCCCAGGAGCCCAAGATGCTGGTTCTGGGCAGCTACGGAGCGGGCGAGAGCTTCTTCAAGATGAAGGGTGAATTGGAGGCTGTGATGAAGGGCCTGCACCTGCCCAAGGCGACCTACACTGCCGTGAAGGACAATCCCTCCTACCATCCCGGCCGCTGCGCCAGCGTCAGCATTGACGGTGTGCATCTGGGCTATATGGGCCAGGTCCATCCTCTGGTTGCCAAGAATTACGGCCTGGACTGCGAGGTTTACTGCGCGGAGCTGAGCTTCACCAAGATGTTTGAGCTGCAGCTGCCCGAGGCTACCTATGTGCCTCTGCCCAAGTATCCCGGCGTTACCCGCGACCTGTCCCTGATCTGCGGCGAGGAGGTCACCGTTGCCGATATCGAGAATGTGATCATTGCCGCCGGCGGCAAGCTGCTGCGGGGCGTCAAGCTGTTTGATATCTACCGTGGCACCGGCGTGCCCGAGGGCAAGAAGTCCATGGCATTCTCCCTGGAGCTGCGCGCTGACGACCGGACCATGACCGATGCCGACTCTGAGGGCGTGATCGGCAAGATTCTGGATGCCCTGAAGACGAAGCTGGACGCTGTTCGCAGATAACCGAACAACTGTTTTAAAATTTTTTCTTCAAAGGTCTTTACAAGCTGACTTTTTTGGGATATAATAGCAGCAAA
>CAZHEG010000345.1:0-1444 GCA_964531435.1 uncultured Oscillospiraceae bacterium
TCTGGCTGCCCCACTCGATCTTCTGCTGAACGCCCTTGATGTCGGCGATGTTGGCAAGGTGCTCCCGCTCGCGGATCTCAACCAGCTTGCTGCGCAGCATCTTCAAACAGGTCTCCTTGTTCTGGAACTGGCTGCGCTCGGTCTGGCAGGACACCACGATGCCGGACTTGTGGATCAGGCGGACTGCGGAAGAGGTCTTGTTGACCTTCTGACCGCCGGCGCCGGAGGAGCGGTAGACCTGCATCTCGTAATCCTCGGGCTTGATCTCGAAATCCTCGGAGTCATCCTCAATTTCAGGAATGACTTCAATAGCGGAGAAGGAGGTCTGGCGGCGGGCATTGGCATCAAAGGGAGAAACGCGTACCAGACGGTGGACGCCGTTCTCGCCCTTCAGGAAGCCGTAGGCATTCTCACCGGTGACCATGATGGAAGCGGACTTCAGGCCGGCCTCATCGCCCTCCTGATAGTCCAGAATCTGGTAGTCAAAGCCACTGCGCTCCGCCCAGCGGGTATACATACGGTAGAGCATCTGGCACCAATCCTGGGCCTCGGTACCGCCCGCGCCGGCCTGGAAGCTCATCATGGCGTTGTTGCGGTCATACTTGCCGGTGAGCAGAGTTTCCAGACGGCAGCTTTCCATCTTGGCAGTCAGGTCGGCGTAGCCCTCCTTCAGCTCTTCCAGCATGGAGTCATCGTCCTCCTCCTCTGCCATCTCGCAGATGGTCATCAGGTCATCCCACGCGGCACACATATCCTCATAGCGCTGGATCTTGGTTTCGGTCACCTTGGTTTTCACCACGATCTTCTGGCTCTTCTCAGGGTCATCCCAGAAGCCGGGGGCCTCCTGCATGGCATTCAGGCGCTCCAGCTCATTCTTCAGACCGGTGAGATTCAGGGACTCTGCCAGACCCTCCAGCGCAGGCTTGCATTCATTCAGCTTCTGCTTATAGCTGTCAAATTCAATATTCATAGGTCAAATCTCTCATTTCCTGTGATTTTTGCATTTTTCGGAGAATATTATATCCGAAATTCCCCATTCTGTAAAGGGGGAAGTTAAAATAAACAGGTTTTTTTCAAAATCACCGCTCGCTGGGGTGCCATTCCTCCCCCGCGAAGATCAGGTCATCGATATCATCGTACCGCTCTTCCCTCTCTTCCATATCCTTCCTCCTCTCGGGCATGATCCTGACAGTATATGTCCGAAAAACGAAAGAAGAACATAAAACGTGATGCGTTGTTCGTGAATATACGATCGCTTCCTTCCCCGGCAGCAAAATGTGAAGTAAAACTAATCCACCCACGCCCGCAGGCATTTCACATTGCGAAGCAATATTTCACACGCACAGCATATTTCACAAATCCCGCAAGGGATTTATTTCTATAAAAAATCCCTTTTGTCGGTAGACAAAAGGGACTTTTCTCGTGCGAAAGACTGACCAAAAGT
>CAZHEG010000346.1:0-1441 GCA_964531435.1 uncultured Oscillospiraceae bacterium
GCGAGGTCATTGAGGAACAGTTCCTTCTCCAAAGACTCCACAGTGGTGTCCTTGGTGATGTGAACGAACTCAATGTCCAGCATCTTGGCCCAGTCCTTCATCTGCTCGGCAGAAACGTCGTAAGAAAGGACGGTGTGATGGGCGCCGCCGGCGGTGATCCAGCACTCCACGCCTTCAGTCAGGGAGGGCTCTGCCTGCCACATGACACGGGCAACGGGCAGATTGGGCATGGGCATAATGGGCTTGACGCAGTGGATATCCTGGACGATCAGACGCAGCCGTCCGCCCATATCGATAAGGCTGACCACGATGGCATCGCCTTCCTTGCCCTCAAACACCAGACGGGCGGGATCCTTTTCGTTCATACCGATGCCCAGGTGATGGGTCTCGATCTTGGGCTTAACATCGGAAGCAGCCAGGCTGGGGCAAACCTCCAGCATGTGGGCGCCCAGGGAATACTCCTGACCCTCCACCAGATGGTAGGTGTAATCCTCCATGAATGCGGAAGCGCCGTTGCCGTTTTCGCCCATGGCCTTCATGATGGCAGTCATGGCGCTGACCTTCCAGTCGCCCTCGCCGCCGTAGCCGTAGCCCTGGCTCATCAGATGCTGGGAAGCCAGGCCGGGCAGCTGCTCCATGCCATAAAGATCCTGGAAGGTGTTGGCGAAGGCCTTGCAGCCGTTTGCGTCCATCATCTTCTTCATTGCGATCTCTTCACGGGCCTGGTAGCGGATCGCCTCCACATTGGGGGTGTTGATCTCATACTTTTCGGTGTACTCAGCCATCAGTGCATCGATCTCGGCATCGGTAACGGCGTTCATTTCCTTCACCAGATCGCCGGTGGCCCAGGTGTTCACCTGCCAGCCCAGCTTGATCTGGGCTTCTACCTTATCGCCCTCGGTAACAGCCACTTCACGCATGTTGTCGCCAAAGCGCATGACCTTCAGGCTCTTGGAAACAGCAACACCAACGGCAGCCTTCATCCAGTCGCCCAGACGGCAGAGGACATTCTCATTCTTCCAGTAGCCGGCGATGACCTTGCGGGGCATGCGCAGGCGGCCGGCGATGAAGCCATGCTCACGGTCGCCGTGGGCAGCCTGGTTCAGGTTCATGAAGTCCATGTCGATCTCGTCATTGGGGATCTCCAGATTGTACTGGGTAGCCAGGTGGCAGTAGGGCTTCTGCAGATTAGCCAGGCCATTGATCCACATCTTGCTGGGGCTGAAGGTATGGCACCAGGTGATGATACCGGCGCAGGAATCGTCGTAGTTTGCCTCCTTGACGATGTCAGCGATCTGACCGTTGGACATCGCGGTGACCTTGTACTGAAGCTCGTAGGGCAGGCTCTTGCTCATCTCGGCGGCCATTTCAGCGGCACGCTCAGCGACGGTCTTCAGGACTTCTTCACCGTACAGGTCCTGAGAACCCACCACAAACCAGA
>CAZHEG010000347.1:0-1440 GCA_964531435.1 uncultured Oscillospiraceae bacterium
ACCCTGCATCGATTTGCGGAATAGCGGCGTGACCTTTGATATGCTCCCGGATAATGTTCACCCCAATGCCGAGGGCATGGACTACATTACCAATGCTGTTCTGGAAGTTCTGCTTGCTGACTGCGAGCTGGAAGCGGGCGAAAATGTGGTTTACCCCGTGACTCATGACCTGACCAACGCAGGAGCCAGCCTGCACTATTACAAGGGTGTGTCCCACGGCGCGGCTTTTACGGAAACTCTCTCCGGTGAGAATTTGTCCGTTACCGTCACCATGGGCGGTGTGGATATCACTGCTCGGGTTTATTCCGATGGGGTCATCTCTATCCCCGAGGTTACAGGCACCCTTGTGATCACAGCAGAAGGCACATTTGATGCCGATGGCCATTTGCAGCAGCTTCCGGAGGAGCTTTGCGCAGGTGTTAATTTGTGGGAAGCTCTGACCCCGGAGAATATCTATTATACCGCCACCGGCTGGGGAAATACCTCCGCCGGGACTACATGGTCTATCACCTTCCCGGTGAAGGCAGGTGACCGAATCTGGGCCACCTCTCTGGGTGCGTATCCCGAGAATGGCAGCTCAGCCAATGGCGTGCGGATCACATGGTTTGATGAGAACGGCGTGATGGCTACGTTGAACCGGGATGCGGTCTACGAGGAATTTGCACAGTATGGCTATATTACTGTCCCGGAGGGAGCCGTGGCCCTCAATCTTCCCATGACCAACAACCAGTCCCATTACGCGGTATATATTCTCAGCGCGGAGCATGATTTTGATTCCGTGGTCACTGACCCAAGCTGCACCGAACCGGGCTATACCACCCATACTTGTACTATTTGCGGTGACAGCTACATCAGCGACGAGGTGAACGCCACGGGGCACAGCTATAAGTCTTACTACACCGAGCCTACCTGTATGGATAAAGGCTTTGTGGAGCACATTTGTACCGCGTGCGGCGATAGCTATGTGGACGGCTACACAGACGCATTGGGCCACGTCTGGACCTCCTGGCAGCAGATCGCCGAAGTGAATTGTCAGGGCCAGGGCCGATGGATGCGCTCCTGCGAAACCTGCGCTGCGGAACAATATACCACGGATCAGGACGGTAGCTGCGTTTCTTTCAACAGCCCTGCCATCTTGGCAAACTCTGGCGATACTGTGGTATTGACCTATTACGATGTGGCATTGGGTGCAGACACAGTTGCAGATGCCGCATCTATCGTCTGGTCTTCCGATCAGCTGATTGTTGACCAGGGCTGCGTAACGCCTGCGGAACCCGGTGTTTACCCCCTGACTGCCACCTCGGGAGCCGTTTCCAAAACCGTCTACCTGGTGGTCAAAGCTCCCGAGGACACGGAATATGTGCTGTACTTCGACGATTTCAACAACGCAACGCTGTCCGGCTACCGCCCCATCGAAGTATCCAGCGGTGCCCAGTACTA
>CAZHEG010000348.1:0-1438 GCA_964531435.1 uncultured Oscillospiraceae bacterium
GAGTGATGCAGGAGATCATCTTGATGAAGCCCTCGGCATACTCTCTGGGGCAGGTACCGTTCTTGTAGACCTCGTTGACGAATACCATCATCTGGGCGATGGCGGTATTGAAGCCCAGCTGCTCAAAGTCGGTGGTGACCTTCTTCACGGTCTGGTGGTAGACCTTGGTGAGCTTGCCGTCATCGGTATCGGTGATGTTGGCGGGCTCGGTGAAGAAATTCCAGACGCGGTTGATAAACTTCTTGGCACCGGCCACGGCAGTGGTGCTCCAGGGCTTGGAAACCTCCAGGGGGCCCATGAACATTTCGTACAGGCGCAGAGTGTCGGCGCCGTACTCCCGGACCACGTCACTGGGATTGACCACAAATTCAGGGAAGCGCTTGCCCATCTTGATGCCGTTCTCGCCCAGGATCATGCCCTGGTGGACCAGCTTCTTGAAGGGCTCCTTCACAGGAGACAGGCCATTGTCATACAGGAAGCGGTTCCAGATCCGGGAATAGATCAGGTGACCCACCGCATGCTCCGGGCCGCCCACATACAGGTCAACGGGCATCCAATGCTTCAAAAGCTCGGGATCGCAGAAGGCATTCTCGTTGTTGGGGTCGATATAGCGCATATAGTACCAGGAAGAACCGGCACTGCCGGGCATGGTAGAGGTTTCCCGGATGCCCTTGACACCGCCCTGATCATACTGCTTCCACTCGGCGGCGTTCTCCAGAGGTGCCTGGCCGTTACGGCCCTTGTAGTCCTCCAGCACGGGCAGCACCAGGGGCAGCTCCTCATCCGGCAGGAACACGGTCTCACCGTCTTCGGTATAGACACAGGGAACGGGCTCGCCCCAGTAGCGCTGGCGGGCGAAGATCCACTCACGGAAGTGGTAATTATTCTTTCTTCTGGCGACGCCGACTTTTTCCAGCTTGCAGGTGATGGCCTCCTTGGCCTCCTCCACGGTCAGTCCGGTGAACTCCTCGGAGTTGACAAGGCGGCATCCCTTGCCCAGGTAATCCTGCTTTTCAAAGGCGCATTCGCTGACATCCCGGCCCTCGATGACCTGGATCATGGGAATGTTGTGGGCAATGGCGTACTCGAAGTCACGCTGGTCGTGGCTGGGGACCGCCATGACGGCACCGGTGCCGTAGCTTGCCAGGACGAAGTCACCGATGAACACGGGAACTTCCTTGCCGTTGACCGGGTTGATGGCATAAACGCCCTTCAGGGGGCAGCCGGTCTTGCCCTTGTTCAGCTCGGTGCGGTCCATGTCGGACTTCTTGACGGTCTCGTCGATGTAAGCCTGGACCTCTTCCTTATTTTCCACACGGTCCATCAGTGACGCGGTGATCTTTCCGTCAGGGGCCAGCACCATGAAGGTGATGCCGTAGATGGTTTCGATGCAGGTGGTGTAGATGGAGAATTCACCGCCGCCCACCAGCTTGAAGTC
>CAZHEG010000349.1:0-1436 GCA_964531435.1 uncultured Oscillospiraceae bacterium
CGTCGAAGGAGGCGAACAGGGGGCGCTGCTTGGGGTCGTTGGTCAGGCAGGACTGGGCGGACTTGGTAACAACGCACTGTGCGGTGTAGCCCAGGTAGTAGATAGCGGAGATAACGACGAAGAAGGGCAGGCGAAGACCCTGGGGCAGCAGGTGGGTCACATGGAACAGAATGAAGCTGGTGACACACAGAATCACGTTACCGATGACCATGAAGGGACGGTTCTTGCCGAATCTGCCATTGGTCTTATCCACCATGAAGCCGACGATGGGATCGGTGACGCCGTCCCAGATACGCATGATCATGGAGAAGGAAGATGCCAGCATCATGGTGACGCCGACCCAACCCAGCAGGTAGTAGGAAACATAGTTCATCATGAACATGTACAGGTTGGTAGCGGTGTTGTTCAGGGCGAAACCGCCGATTCGCCACAGGGGTACCCGGTGAATACCGTTTTCGCCGAGGTACTTGGGATTGATGGGCTTGCTCATAAGTACAATCTCTCCTTATTATATTATCGGATCGCGCCGCGGCCGGGTCCGGGCGGGGCAAAAAGCCCGCGGGAAGCCGGTAACGCAGAGCGCTCCAACAGGATCATGGGTATTATATCACAGTTTGTTCAAAATTGGCAGTGGTAAATTTCATGATTCACAGGATTTGACATAAAAAATTAGGGGCTGATTTTTGTTAAAAGTATACAATTTCTTAACTGAACCTTTGCCAACAACAGGCCCCGAAGTGTCCGTAATCGCCTCCACACCCCCAGGAAACGTGCGAAGTGTCCCGGCGGGAGAGCCCAGGCACGTCATTTCACACCAAATCCCTGCCAGGATCACTGAATGGCGATCTTGTTCAGCTCCGCATTCAGATCCAGCAGCTGCTCCTTCGTCACCGGAGTACGCATCATGCCGGTGACAACATTGATCAGACGCAGCACAGTCATGGCACTGAGCATAACCAGGGCGGAGGGATGGGCCGCCATTCCCAGAATGGGAGCAAGAAGCTCCAGGGCCTTGTCCGCACCGGCATTGTCCAGAACCACCTGCATCCTGGTATTCAAGGAGCAGTGGCCGGGAACCTCTACGATGTCCCACCAGTTGAGAACCGCGCCCTTCTCCACCAGCCGGTAAGCGGGATTGGGCTCCGACACCTTGCGAATGACGCTTTCGTCACGGCATTCTCCCGCAACAGCCACCAGCTTGGTCTCACCGACATTGGGAACTTCAAAGTAGAAGAAGTGGTCGGGTGCTTCCTTTACGCCCAGAGAAACGCCGTTTGCGAACAGCTCCACACTGGGCTGGTTGGAATAAACGGTGATCTTCGTAACCTCTTCCACCCGGTCCACATACCGCTTGCTGCACAGATGGACAAAGGGCTCGTCGGACAGCCATGCCTTGTAGGCGTAGAAGGAGTCCTTCTTATACTTGCGGTCGAAGG
>CAZHEG010000350.1:0-1430 GCA_964531435.1 uncultured Oscillospiraceae bacterium
TCAGAACGGTCTTGCCGACACCTGCGCCGCCGAACAGGCCGATCTTACCGCCCTTGGCGTAGGGGCAGATCAGGTCGATGACCTTGATGCCCGTTTCCAGAATCTCGGTAGCGGGCTGCTGCTGGTCATAGTCGGGGGCGGGACGATGGATGGGCCACTTCTCAGTGGCGGCCACGGGACCGGCCTCGTCGATGGGCTGGCCCAGCAGGTTGAACACACGGCCCAGGCAGCCGTCGCCCACGGGGACGGAAATAGCCGCGCCGGTATCAACAGCGGTAACGCCCCGCTGCAGGCCGTCGGTAGAGCTCATGGCGATGCAGCGGACCACATTGTCGCCGATGTGCTGGGCAACCTCTGCCACGATGGTATTCCCGCCATTGGGGATCTCAATGGCGCTGAGCAGCTCGGGCAGGCAGTTGTCTTCAAAACGAATATCCAGAACAGGACCCATGACCTGGATCACAGTTCCCTTGTTATTAGGCATAGGATTCAACTCCTTATCTTGTTAAGATCCTGCAACGATGTCGATGATCTCGTTGGTGATGGCGGCCTGACGGGCCCGGTTGAACTTCAGGCTCAGGTCCGCGATCATCTCATCGGCATTCTGAGTTGCGGAGTCCATGGCGGTGCGGCGGGCGGCCTGCTCGGCTGCACGGCTCTCGCACAGGGCACCGTAGACAACGCCTCCCAGATACTCCGGGATGATGGCGTCAAAAACCTCCATGCTGTCCGGCTCGTAGAGGATGTCGGAGGCGGAGGACGCCTGTTCGCCGCCGCTGGGCAGCAGGGGCAGAAGCCCCATGGTCATGGGGGTCTGGACCAGGACAGAAACAAAGCTGGTATAGGCGATGCGCACCTGGTCATACTCCCCTGCCCGGTAAGCCCGGCTCAGGAGCTTGGAAATGGAGAAGCAGTCGCCCACATCCACATCCTCAGCTTCCAGATAACGGTCCGTCAGCATTTTTACCTTCCGGCTGCGGAAGAAATCCGCCGCCTTCTTGCCGATGGGCAGCACAGTCACATCCTTGCCCTCCATCTCGGAAAGGGCCAGCTTCAGCACGTTGCTGTTGTAGCCGCCGGCCAGACCTCTGTCACCGGCGATGACCACATACAGCACCCGGTTTCCGTCGCGCTGGGTCAGATAGGGGGAGGAAAAATCCCCGTTGTTCTCCACGATGGACTCCATGGTGGAGGAAAGAATTTCAAAGTAAGGGCGGGAGTTCAGAACCTGGGCCTGGGCCCGGCGGAGCTTCGAGGCAGCGACCATTTCCATGGCTTTGGTGATCTGCTTGGTGCTCTCCATGCTCCGGATTCGGTTTTTGATCTCCTTGGTGGAAACACCGGCCATGACGCGCCTCCTCCCTTACCCGACCGTCTTGAATTCCGGCACCAGTTCCTGGATACCGGCCTTCAGCGCTTCCTCAGTCTCA
>CAZHEG010000351.1:0-1426 GCA_964531435.1 uncultured Oscillospiraceae bacterium
GGCCTGTGCATCTGCACCATCAGCGATCATGTCCTCAAGGGCGTGGAGACCACTGCCGAGGAGCGCCAGAATTCCTTCACCCAGATGATGAAGGTCGCCCTGGATGTCGCCGTGGCAATGGAGAATAAGTAAGCAAGAGTTGTCATCCCGACCAAGGCGAAGCCGCGTGGAGGGATCTGCGCACTTGCGGCTGCATTTGCGGTAAAATCGGTGCCGGGATCCCTCGACTCCCATTTGGTCCCTCGGGATGACAGCGTTTTTGGAACTTTGCAACAGAAATCTGAACCTGAAAGCAGGTGCTTAATGAAACGAGTATTTTTGATCGTCCTGGATTCCTTCGGCATCGGAGCGATGCCGGACAGCGAATCCTTCGGTGATGTGGGCGTCAACACCCTGGCGGCCTGCGCCACCTCCAAAGAACTGAATATCCCCAACATGGTGAAGGCCGGTCTTGGCTGCATCGACGGCGTGACCTGCCTTCCCAGGGGAGCGCACACCGGCGCCATCGCCCGCTTGACCGAAGCCTCCATGGGCAAGGATACCACCATCGGCCACTGGGAGATCGCAGGGCTCATTTCCCCGGATCCTCTGCCCACCTATCCCGACGGCTTCCCCGACGAGATTCTGGAGCCCTTCAAGGCCGCCACCGGACGGGGCGTGCTGGCCAATGCCCCCTGGAGCGGCACCGCCGTGCTGGATGCCTACGGCGAGGAGCACATGAAAACCGGGGATCTGATCGTCTACACCTCCGCCGACTCCGTGTTCCAGATCGCCGCCCATGAGGATATCGTTCCCCCGGAGCAGCTGTACGAATACTGCCGCATCGCCCGGAAGCTCCTGCAGGGCAAGCACGGCGTGGGCCGGGTCATCGCCCGCCCCTTTGTGGGCAGCGGCAAGGGCAGCTTCAAGCGCACCGCCAACCGGCACGACTTCTCCCTGGAGCCGCCGAAGAGAACTCTGCTGGACGCCGTCAAGGAGCAGGGGCTGGACAGCATTGCCGTGGGCAAGATCTATGACATTTTCGCCGGCATCGGCACCACCGAGCACGTGTACAACCAGTCCAATGCCAACGGCATGGAGCATGCCCTGGGCTATGCCGGGCAGGATTTCCATGGACTGTGCTTTGTCAATCTGGTGGATTTTGATATGCAGTACGGCCACCGCCGGGATATTGACGGATACGCAAGAGCCCTGAATGAATTTGACGCATGGCTGCCGAAGCTGATGGAGCGGGTGGGCCCCGGGGACGTGGTGATGATCACCGCGGACCATGGCTGCGATCCCAGCTACACCGCCACCACGGACCACACCCGGGAGTATGTGCCCCTGCTGGTTCTGGGCCCCGAGGTGAAGCCTGTGAACCTGGGCACCCGGGGGAGCTTTGCTGACATTGCCGCCACCGCAGCGGAGCTGCTGGGCGTGGAAT
>CAZHEG010000352.1:0-1404 GCA_964531435.1 uncultured Oscillospiraceae bacterium
AGCAGCCGGATCTGAATATGGATAACCCCCTGGTCCGCCAGGAGGTGAAGAAGATTCTGAAATTCTGGCTGGATCTGGGCGTGGATGGCTTCCGGGAGGATGTCATCACCTACATCTCCAAAAAAGAGGGCCTGCCCAACGATTATCTGTTCCCCATCAACCGGGGCATGCTCCACTATAACCACGGCCCCAGGGTCCACGAATACCTGCAGGAATTCAAGGAGGATGTGCTGGACCGTTACGACTGCTTCACCCTGGCGGAGGCACCGCTGGTCACCCCGAAGATCGCCCTTGGCTACATTGAGGAGGGCAAGGGGGAGATGGACATGATGATCCAGTTTGAGACCCAGTGCGCCGACTGCCTGTTTACGGATTACCTGCCCACACCCTTCTCTCTGCGCAAGCTGAAGCGGGCCTTCTCCTCCTGGCAGAAAAAGCTCAGCGGCCGGGCGTGGAATATGCTGTATCTGGAAAATCACGACCATCCCCGGGTCATTTCCCGCTATGGCAGTGAAAAATACTGGGCCGAAAGCGGAAAGATGCTGGCGGTCAGCTACCTGTTTCAGCAGGGCACGCCCTTTGTCTACCAGGGCCAGGAGATCGGCATGGTAAACTGGCGTCCCGCGGATCCCGAGATGTACGAGGACGTCCAGACCCGCTACAATTACGCCCACTCCAACCTGAATAAGCCGGAGGATGTGCGGCTGCGGAAGCTGTGGCGCAGCTCCCGGGACTCTGCCCGGACCCCTGTTCAGTGGGATTCTACGGAAAACGCCGGCTTCACCACGGAAACGCCCTGGTTCTACGTCAATGAAAACTACCGGGAGATCAATGTGCAGGCCCAGGAAGAGGATCCCGATTCCATCCTGAATTTCTACCGCAGGGCCATCTCGCTGCGAAAATCCCTTCCCGTTGTCCGCCACGGCATCTACCGGGAGCATTTCCCCCACAGCGGAAAGCTCTACTGTTACAGCCGCGCCATGGCGGGGCAGAGGCTTCTGGTGGTCTGCAGCTTTACGGACAAAAAGCTGCGCTTCAAGGCCCCCAAGGGCTTTGACCTGGCCTCCGCCCGGGTGATTCTGCAGAATTATCCCGATGCCGCAGGCGGTATTTTGCAGCCCTACGAGTCCCGTGTCTACCTCTGGGAGTAAAAAAGAACGCCGCTTTCGGTTCCTGTTGGAACGCACATGACCTGTTCGGGCCCGTAGAGCCAGCGCATGGATCAGCTGAAATACGGCAGCGCAAAATCATTTGCCAGCAGATCGATCAATTCATCAGAGGTTACCCGGTTCACATCCTGCATCCAATGGATCAGCACCGAAGTTAAACCACCAGCATAGTATGCGAAATGGTAGTCCAGATGCGTTTTGGTGTTTTGTCCGCCAATCTGAGAAAGACCGGAGA
>CAZHEG010000353.1:0-1392 GCA_964531435.1 uncultured Oscillospiraceae bacterium
CTGTTCCGCTTCACCACCACCGGCTCTGTTGAGGCCAACGTTGCCAAGAGCTACGAGGTCAACGAGGACTCCACCGTTTACACCATTCATCTGCGTGAAGGCATGAAGTGGTCCGACGGCGAGCCCTTCACCGCTGAGGACTGCGTCTGGTTCTACAATGCCATCTGCCTGAACAAGGTCGACTCCAAGGGCGTCCGCTCCTGCCACAAGGATTCTGAGGGCAATGCCGCTGTTGTCGAGAAGGTCGATGATTACACCTTCACCGTTACCTTCGGCACTCCCAAGTACGACTTCATCGAGGCTCTGTGCGTCGATCTGAAGTGGCACTACGCTCCCAAGCACATCTTCGAGAACTTCGTTAACGCTGTTATCGCCGGTGACGAAGAAACTGCTCTGGCTGAGGCCAAGGCCATCTGCGGCGTCGAGTTCTCCGACTCCTCCAAGGCCGGTAAGGAAATGCTGTACTACTTCTGGAACTACTCCGGCATTCCCACCCTGAACCCCTACGTTCTGTCCACCGAGGCTGGCAAGAACGACGTGAAGGGCGACTACTACGAGTACGTCCGTAACCCCTACTACTGGAAGGTCGACGTCCAGGGCCAGCAGCTGCCCTACATCGACAAGATCACCTACACCACCATCCAGAACACCGACCAGTCCCTGCTTCTGCTGCTGGACGGCACTGTTGACTTCCAGACTGTCGGTATGGAATCCATCTCCACCATCATGGAGTCCGATACCGCTATCAACATCTATGAGTGGTCCGGCTCCGACTGGGGCAATGTCGGCACTCAGATCCACTTCAACCTGAGCATCGCTGATGCCAACCTGAACGCTCTGTTCAACAACATTGCTTTCCGTCAGGCTATGTCCATCTGCGTTGACCGTACCGAGTTTGCTTCCCTGTATTCCGACGGTTGGCTGGAGGGCGGCCAGGCTGCTCCTCAGAAGGGCGCTCTGGGCTACTCCGAGGAGTGGGCCACCAAGTGGACCGAGTATGATGCCGCTACCGCAAAGACTCTGCTGGAGAGCTGCGGTCTGGTCATGGGCTCCGATGGCTACTATGACTTCGCTGACGGCACCGACTTCGTTCTGAACATCGTTTCCGTTGCTGAGAACGGCGCTGCTGACACCTATGCTCTGCTGAAGCCTTACTTCGATGCCGTTGGTGTCAAGACCACCTTCCGTGACTATGACAGATCCGTCATCGATAACGATATGCTGGCCAACACCATCGAGTGCACCCTGTACCCCGTTACCGGCATCGGTGACATCTCCATCGTTCTGAAGCCCAACTCCATGGTTCCCGGCACCGCCACCAACGTTGTTTGGTACGGCAACATGACCAAGGAAACCGCTACCGGCGATCTGCTGAAGCTGATCGAGCTGAAG
>CAZHEG010000354.1:0-1389 GCA_964531435.1 uncultured Oscillospiraceae bacterium
GGAAATTGTCCTGGGGCACGTAGGCGCAGCCGGCGCGGACATCGTGGATCTTCACGGAATTCACGTCGTGGCCGTCGATGAACACAGTGCCGTCGGGCACATTGTAAGTACGCAGAATCAGATCCACCAGGGTGGTCTTGCCGGAGCCGGTCTTGCCCACCAGGCCCACATTCTCCCCTGCGCGGATGGTGAAGGACACATCCTCCAGGGCGTCAAACTCGCCGTCGGGATAGCGGAAGGTCAGGTTCCGGAACTCGATGTCGCCCCGGATCTCCTCCAGCGCCTCCACATCCTCCCGGTCCCGGACGGTGATGGGGGCGTCCAGCAGCTCACTGATCCGCTCCAGGGAAGCCTTGCCCCGGGAATGCATGTCGATCAGCTCGGACACTGCCATAATAGGCCAGATGATGGAATTGAAGTAACCGATGAACTCCACCAGCTGTCCGGCGTTGAACTGTTCGTTGTACACCAGGTAGCCGCCGTAGCCCAGGATGACGCAGATTACGCTCTCCACGAACAACGTCACCAGAATCCGCAGCAGCACGGAGGTGCGGGTGTAATCCACATTGGCTTCCTCGTTCTCGGTATTCAGCTTTTTGAATGCCATCAGCTCCAGGGTCTCCTTGACGAAGGCCTTGATGACGGCAATGCCGGAGAAGCTCTCCTGGGAGAAATCCGACAGCTTGGAATAGCACTCCTGGCGGTATTCCCACTTGCGCTCCATTTTGCGGCCCACGATGGTGGCGGTGGCAAAAAGGAAGATCATGGGCACCAGGCTCAGAACGCACAGCAGGCGGTTCATGCCCCACATCTTGGAGATGGCAAGGCCGCCCAGGAACGCCGCGTCAAAGAACTGGAGAAAACCCCAGCCGAAGCATTCCTGCACGGTATCCAGATCGTTGGTGAACAGGCTCATGATGTTGCCCACCTTGTTCACCTGGTAGTACTCCCGGCTCAGCTCCTTGGCATGGTCAAACATCCGGTTGCGCAGGTCGGTCTCGGTGCGAATGGCGGCGCCGAAAATGGTAACGCGCCACAGGAAACGGCCGAAAACCATTGCAAGAATGATCCCCACCATGGGCATACAGATGCTGTCCAGCAGAAAATCCAGGTCAAAGACTTTCCGCACGCCGTCTACGGTGACGTAGCCGTCGTTCATGCCGTTGATCACCATCTGGTACAGATTGGGGATCTCCAGCTGCAGCGTATCCACCATGATCAGGGCAACCAGGCCCAGAAGCAGAAAACCGGCATAGCGCACATAATAGCGGTTGATATGCTTTCCGAAAATCATACATGCTCTCCTTTCTCATATATCTTAAAAGTATAGCACATTTATTCGCATTTGGCAACGCCAAACTCCTATCCGCAGCAAAAACAGGAAATTGG
>CAZHEG010000355.1:0-1383 GCA_964531435.1 uncultured Oscillospiraceae bacterium
GAGAATCGGATCCGGGGATCCAGCCAGGCCAGGGCGATATCGCTGAGCAGCGTGCCCACGACCACCAGAATTGCCTGGATCATGACGATGGTGCCGGCAAGGTACATATCCTGGGTCTTCAATGCAGTCAGCAGCACCGGGCCCTGGATCTGCAGGTTCATAACGATGGCAGAAACAGTAGAGCCGGAGAAAATGGTACGCAGGGAGCCTGCCATGCCGGAAACCACAGGGTTCATGGCGGAGCGCAGGCAGTATTTATAGGTGATGGTAGCCTCACTGCAGCCCTTGGCGCGGGCAGTCAGCACGTACTGACGGGTCTGCTCGTCCAGCATCTGGGCGCGAACGGTACGGATGATGCCGCAGGTGCCGGAGGTGCCGATGACGATCAGGGGGATCAGGCAGCGGAACAGGAACTCGGGAACATACTCCCAGCGCATTCCGTTTGCCATCATCTCCGTGCTGAACAGGCCCAGGTACACCTGGCCTGTAGCCTTATAGATCCAATACATCATCAGGATCGCCAGCAGGAAATTGGGTGTAGCAGTACCCAGGAAGCCGACGAAGGACCAGAAATAGTCGCCCGCGGAATACTGGTGGTTGGCGCAGTATATGCCGATAGGCAGAGATACAAGATACTGGAACAGCAGAATGACAAAGGACACCGCCAGCGTCAGGTACAGGCGGTCCATAATAACGCTCCAAACCGAGCGTCCATATTCAAAGGAATATCCAAAATCACCTTCCGTGATGATACCCTTCATCCAATTGAAATACTGGACATACCAGGGGTTATCCAGGCCGTAATGTTCCCGAAGATAGGCGATATCCTCTTCCGTAAACACTTCGCCTTCCGCAGACATGGCAGCCACGTAAGAGGTAACATAGTCACCGGGGGGCAGCTGGATGATGAAGAAAATGACGAAAGAGATGATCAGGATCGTCGGGATGAACATAAGCAGGCGTTTGCCGATATATTTGAGCACTTGGCTCCACATCCTTTCCGAGGCCGAGTAAAGTGAATGCGGGAGGTACCAATGAAGTTACCTCCCGCATCTTTTAGATCATACTATTACCGCTTAGCTGGGTACAGCAGCTTACTGCTGATCAGCGGGGATCCACCAGCACTGGCAGTGGGCAATGCCCATATCACGGTAGATATCGGACCAAACACCGTCAGCCAGGAAGTTCTGGATGCGGGCGTTGACAGCATGGTAAGTAGTGGAGGCTTCCACGTAAGCGATGGTCCACATATTTGCCTCGTGCAGTGCCAGCATCTGCAGAGCAATGGCCTCACGCTCGGCGGTGTCAGCAGTGACGTCCAGCTGTTCCTTCAGCTCGATCAGCTTCAGCAGATCGCCGGTAGCGGTTTCCTTGGTCATGTTG
>CAZHEG010000356.1:0-1382 GCA_964531435.1 uncultured Oscillospiraceae bacterium
TTTTTTCAGTCTGTCCTTGCCGGGAGGTTGCTTTCCGGGTGAAACAGAAAAAGGTCGAAAAACTTCCCGGTTCTCCAAAAAAGTTCCACAAAACCCAGGTCCGCATCCAGGAAATTATTCATAAAATAAGGTAAAACGCGGAATGATTTTGGAGAGCGATTTTTATAATCACACGGTCATTTGACCATTTATCAGAATTATTTGACCCTGTTTATTCCCCCAGTGGGCGGTCTGGCGCTTTCCTCATAAATAATTGGTGATTTTATTTCATTTTGCTTTAAAAAGTACTTGAAAAACCCCGCTTTTCGGTCAAAGTGAACAAATTTTGAACAGATTGCCAATTGACGCGGCGCACATTATCTGGTATCCTATATACATCCAATAAAACTTGAAAGGAGGAAAAAACATGGATGCATATTTACCCTACATCTGGCTGGGCCTGATGGTGTTCTTCCTGGTGGTCGAGACCGCGTGTCCTGTGCATCTGGTTTCGGTGTGGTTTGCGGTAGGTTCTCTGATCGCTGCCTTGATCGCGATGATGCACGGTCCATTGGGTCTTCAGGTGGCACTGTTCCTGGTGGTATCGGTGGGACTTCTGGCCGCACTGTTCCCCCTGGTCAAAAAATATATGACCCCCAAGCTCACCAAGACCAACACGGACAGCGTCATCGGCTCCCAGGGCTATGTCCTGGCGGACATTGACAACGTTTCCGCCGTGGGCGTGGTGAAGCTGGGCGGCATGGAATGGACCGCCCGAAGCATGGATGGCACCGTCATCCCCGCGGGCACACTGGTGACCGTGGACCACATCGAGGGTGTGAAGGTTTTCGTCACCCCGGTGAAAGAAGTTCAGAACGTATAACAAGCAATCACAATAAAATTTGGAGGTAAATTTATGGGTTGGATCATCGGCGCGATCGTTGTGATCGCTCTCATCATCGTCATTTCCAATATTGCTGTCGTTCAGCAGTCCCGGGCATACGTCATCGAGCGTCTGGGCGCGTTCCAGAGCGTGTGGGGCGTGGGCCTGCACTTCAAGATCCCCTTCATTGACCGCATTGCCCGCCGCGTTTCCCTGAAGGAGCAGGTCCTGGATTATCCCCCCCAGCCTGTGATCACCAAGGATAACGTCACCATGCAGATCGACACCGTCGTATATTTCCAGATCACCGACCCCAAGCTGTACGCCTACGGCGTGGAGCAGCCCATGGCAGCCATGGAGACCCTGACCGCCACCACCCTGCGTAACATCATCGGCGACCTGGAGCTGGACCAGACCCTGACCAGCCGCGACGTGGTCAACACCAAGATGCGGGCCATCCTGGACGAGGCCACCGACCCCTGGGGCATCAAGGTCAACCGGGTGGAGCTGAAGAACATTC
>CAZHEG010000357.1:0-1382 GCA_964531435.1 uncultured Oscillospiraceae bacterium
GCAGGATGAATTTAATCCTACTGGGCGCGCCCGGCGCCGGAAAGGGGACACAAGCAGAGCGGCTCTGTGAGAAGCTCTCCATCCCCGCCATCTCTACCGGGAATATGCTCCGGGATGCGATCGCCAACGGCTCGCCTCTGGGGCAGAGGATCAAGAAAATCATGGACGAAGGCTGCCTGGTTCCTGACGATGTCATCCTTGACATCGTTCAGGAGCGGGTCGCCCGGCCCGACTGCGTCAATGGCTTCATTCTGGACGGAGTGCCCCGCACCCTGGCCCAGGCTGAGGCACTGAGCGAGAGAGGGATCCGGATCGACCATGTTATTTCCATCGAGATTGACGACAGTGTGATCGAGGCCCGTATGACCGGCAGACGTGTCTGCGGCTGCGGCGCTACCTATCACATTACCGCCAATCCTCCCAAGACCGAGGGCATCTGCGATACGTGCGGAGGCCAGCTGATCATCCGTAAGGACGATGCCGCGGAGACTGTCCGCCACCGTCTGAACGTGTACCATGAGCTGACCGAAGTGCTGAAGGATTACTACGCCGGAAAGGGCCTGCTGCGGCTGGTCAACGGCGAGCAGTCCATCGATGGTGCTTACCGGGATATTCTTGGGGCAATCGGGGAGAATGTATGATCACAATTAAAAATGAACGAGCGCTGGTATCCATGCGTCAGGCCTGTAAAATTACCGCGGCAGCCCGTGCCTTGGCAGGGGAAATGGTAAGACCCGGCATGAACACCAAGCAGATCGACAAAGCTGTTCACGATTATATCGTGAGTCAGGGCGCGAAACCGTCGTTCCTGAACTATAACGGCTTCCCTGCCAGTGCCTGTATCTCGGTGAACAGCACGGTGATCCACGGAATTCCGGGTGGCTACACCCTGAAGGAAGGGGATATCGTGTCCGTGGATGTGGGCGCATACTACCAGGGATATCATGGAGATTGTGCAGCAACCTTCCCCTGTGGTGCCATCAGCACCGAAGCCCAAAAGCTGATCGATGTCACGAAGCAGAGCTTCTTTGAGGGTATCCGCTTCGCGACCCGTGGACACAGAGTGTCCGATATCTCCCACGCCATCCAGACGTATGTGGAGTCTAACGGTTTTTCAGTTGTGCGCAGTTACGTAGGTCACGGCGTCGGCGCGCAGCTGCATGAGGAGCCGGAAGTACCGAATTTCGGTAATCCCGGCCGGGGACCCAGATTGCTTCCCGGAATGACCCTGGCCATCGAGCCTATGGTCAATGTCGGCACCCACGAGGTCCGCGTCCTGAAGGACGGCTGGACGGTGGTCACCGCCGATGGGAAACTTTCGGCCCATTATGAAAATACTGTACTCATCACCGACGGCGAGCCGGAAATACTCACCGTCGCCG
>CAZHEG010000358.1:0-1378 GCA_964531435.1 uncultured Oscillospiraceae bacterium
TTTTTCAGGATAATTTCATTTTAAAACCTTATAATATGTGCTACAATGAGATGACTGTTATAAAGGAGCAATTGCTTATGAAAAAGATATTCGCTCTGGTCACCGCCGCCGCGCTGGTGCTCGGCTGCTTCTGCGGCTGCGGCGCGCTGGCTGATCCTGACCCCACCACCGGGGGAATCACCTCCGGCAATAATAACGGCGGTACCGGCTCCTCTGCCACGGCAGAGGGCGCGGACTTTGCCCAGACGGACTCGGATATGTTCACCCAGCGGGACCTGTCCGGCTCCTACGATGACGCTACTTCCATCGACCTTGGCAGCGGGGATGTTACCATCACCCGGGAGGGCACCTATATTCTCAGCGGCAAGCTGACCGACGGCTCCGTCACCGTGGACGCGGGGGATGCCAAGGTGCAGCTGGTGCTCAACGGTGTGGAGATCACCTGCAGCGACGGCGCGCCCATCTGCATCCTCGATGCCAACAAGGTGTTCATCACCCTGGCAGAGGGCACGGAAAATACCCTGGAAAACGGCGGGACGCTGAACGCCGCCGGCGGCTATGACGTAGACGCCGCCGTTTACAGCCGGTGCGACCTGACCATCAACGGCAGCGGCAGCCTGAACGTGATCTCCCCCGCCGGCCACGGCATCTCCTGCAAGGATGACCTGGCCATCACCGGCGGCAGCATCACCGTGACCTGCGCTAATCAGGCCATCGACGCCAACGACTCCATCCGCATCTGCGGCGGCACCCTGACCCTGGATTCCGGCAAGGACGGCATCCACGCCGATAACAATGACGATGCCTCCCTGGGCTTCGTGTATATCTCCGGCGGCACCATGAACATCGAGTGCGAGGGTGACGGCATCAGCGCCGGGGCCTATCTGCACATCAGCAGCGGCACCTTCACCATCCTCGCAGGCGGCGGATACGAGAACGGCTCCTCGTCCTCCTCCGACGGCTGGGGCGGTATGGGCGGAATGCACCGGCCCGGTCAAAGCAGCAGCTCCTCGTCCTCCAGCGACGATTCCACCAGCATGAAGGGCCTGAAGGCCGGCAACGGCATCCTGATCAGCGGTGGCACCTTCACCATCGACACCGCGGATGACGCCATCCATTCCGATGCCAGCGTCACCATCGACGGCGGCACCTACACCATCGCCAGCGGCGATGACGGCGTCCACGCCGAGGACACCCTTACCGTCACCTCCTGCACCATGACCATCAGTGAGTCTTATGAGGGTCTGGAGGCGGAAAAGATCTGCTTCAAGGGCGGCACGGTTTGGATGAACTGCTCCGATGACGGTCTGAACGCCTCCGGCGGCACCGACGGCAGCGGCGAGGGCGGCCGGGACGGCATGTTTGGCGGCGGTGGCGG
>CAZHEG010000359.1:0-1369 GCA_964531435.1 uncultured Oscillospiraceae bacterium
CCACCTTCTTGAAGATGGGATCCAGAACCACGGTGGCGCGGGCCATGTAGCCGCAATCCTCCAGCAGGGAGATCAGGAAGTACATGACCATGACCAGGGGCAGGAAGCCGATAACGGCGCTGACACCGCCAATGATGCCATCCACCAGCAGGGCGACCAGGAAGTCATTCGCGCCTTCCAGAGCCCCAGCAACCAGCTCACCCAGTCCGTCGATCCAACCGCACAGGATCTCAGCGATCCAGGGGCCGACCCAAGCCTGGGAGATCTGGAACACCAGGAACATAACGCCGGCGAAGATGATCAGGCCGCCGATGGGGTTGGTCAGAACGGCGTCGATCTTATCCTGGAAATTCTTGTCCTTGGTCAGGACCTTACGGGTCTCCACCTTGGCAACGATCTTATTCACAAACTCGAAGCGCTTGCGGTCAGCGGCTTCCACAGCCTTCTTGTCGGTCAGGTCCACATCGCCCTGGTTGTAGGGAGCGATCTGGCCCTTGCCATACTGGGCAGCGGCAGTAGCCACCAGCTCCTTCAGGCCATCGCCGGTGGTGGAAGTGGTGTCCACCACGGGGCAGCCCAGCTTCGCGCTCAGGGCAGCGGAGTCGATGACGGTCTCCTTCTTGGAGTTGATGTCCGCCTTGTTCAGGGCCACGACCACGGGCACACCCAGCTCCAGCAGCTGGGTGGTGAAGAACAGGCTGCGGCTCAGGTTGGTGGCGTCCACGATGTTGATGATCACATCGGGGGACTCATTCTTCACGTAGGAGCTGGTGATGCTCTCCTCGGAAGTAAAGGGGCTCATGGAGTAGGCGCCGGGCAGGTCAACTGCGATCAGCTCCTGGTCGGGGGCATAGGTCTTCTTGATCAGTGCCTCCTTCTTGTCCACGGTAACGCCGGCCCAGTTGCCGACCTTTTCGTTGCGGCCGGTCAAAGCGTTGTACATTGTGGTCTTGCCGCTGTTGGGATTGCCCGCAAAAGCAATTCTCATATTTGGTTTTCCTCCTCTTTCAATTCGGTATCTTATCAGGTTTGTCGGTTAGGCAGGGCTAACCATCAGGCAAAGACGATCAGCTGACCGTCGTGGCCCGCTCGTCAGGGTCAAATGACGATGGCTTCAGCCAGCTGATTGTCGATGTTGTATCTGCCATCCTTGATGGACACGGTACAGCCGCCCTTCCGGCGGGAAACCACGGTAATGGGTTCGCCGCTGTAGCAGCCCAGGGAGAACAGGAACGCGTTGAGCTCCTCATCATCGGTCTCAATGCCCTTAATGATGTACTCCTTGCCCTCCTGCGCACTCATCAAATTCATACGCTTCACCTGATTCAGATTCTCTTTGTAATGGTGATTAGCATTTGCTAACCTCCTA
>CAZHEG010000360.1:0-1362 GCA_964531435.1 uncultured Oscillospiraceae bacterium
GCGCGGTTCTGGTTGGAGACCAGGAAGCCGGGAGCGATGGCGTTGCAGCGGATGCCGGAGCCTGCGAAGTAGGTAGCCAGCCACTGGGTGAAGTTGGAGATGGCAGCCTTGGCGCCGGAGTAAGCGGGGATCTTGGTCAGGGGGATATATGCGTTCATGGAGGAGATGTTCAGGATGTTGCCGGACTTGCGCTCGACCATGTCCTTAGCAAAGACCTGAGTGGGCAGCAGGGTGCCCTGGAAGTTCAGCTTGAACAGGAAGTCAACGCCGGACTGATCCAGATCGAAGAAGGTCTTGCAGCCTTCCCAAGCCTCGTGGTGATACTCGTTGTCGCAGGTGGCACGGGGGTTGTTGCCGCCGGCGCCGTTGATCAGAATATCACAGGGGCCCAGATCAGCAAGGATCTGCTGATGGACAGCCTCCAGAGCCTCCAGCTCCAGAACGTTGGCCTTGTAGCCCTTCATGATGAAGCCCTCAGCGCAGACCTCCTCAGCCAGCTTCAGAACAGCAGCCTCGTTCAGGTCCAGAGCTGCAACCTTAGCGCCGGCCTGAGCATAGGCACGGGCCATATCGCCGCACAGAACGCCGCCGGCACCGGTAACGACGACGACCTTACCGGTAAAATCATGAGTCAGGGGAAGATTAAGCATGTGAATTACCTCCAAATAGTATTGGTGAATGTTGCGGACAGAGCATCCGCATTTTTTGACGCAGTTATTATATCCTAAAAATTATACGACCGCAATAGTCAAATCAAAATTTTGGTCTGTTTCCCGCGGATTTGTGCAAAAAAGCAAAATTAGGGGCGCTTTCCTGTTAAAAAGTGCCCCACTCCAAGGGAGTGGGGCACAGAAATTTGACAGGATCAGTTGGAGTTGGCGACGGTAACCTTACCGGCAGCGTTGTCCAGCATATCCCACACGCCCAGCATGTACATGATGCCCAGAGCTCTGTCATACAGGCCGTAGCCGGGACGGACATTGCCGGGGCCCTCATCCCACAGATGACGGCCGTGGTCGGGGCGGATGTAGCCTTCGTAGCCGGCCTCATGGTAAGCCTTCAGGATCTCAACGATCTGGGTCTCGCCGTCGCAGTCGCGGTGGGAAGCCTCGCTGAAGTCACCGTTGGGGAAGTGCTTGACGTTGCGGATGTGGGCAAAGGCGATGCGGTCAGCATGCTTGCGAACGATGGAAGGAACGTCGTTGTTGGGATCGGCGTTCAGGCTGCCGGAGCACAGGGTCAGGCAGTTGTAGGGATGATCGACCATGGACAGGAAACGGTCGATGTTCTCGGCGTTGATCAGCAGGCGGGGCAGGCCGAAGATATCCCAGGGGGGATCGTCCATGTGGATGGCCATCTTGA
>CAZHEG010000361.1:0-1361 GCA_964531435.1 uncultured Oscillospiraceae bacterium
TAGCCTTAGCGGCGTTGATTTGAAGCTTGATAATACCAGTGACTTTCTGTGCCATTATAAAGCACCTCCTGAATAAAATGTGGTAATATGCGATTTTCGCATTTCTTGCGGGGTTATAACCCCTCCCACGTTCCGTCCGGTTTTACCGGAGCGATGCGTTTACTGGGAAATGACCTCGATCATGTCGAGCTCAAACTCGACGGGAGTCTCGCGGCCAAACATGGAAACGATGACGGTGACAGCGTTACCGTCAAGATCGATCTTGTCCACCTTGCCGGTGAAGGAGGTCAGAGGACCGTCGAGGATCCGGACGGTATCGCCAACGGAGTAGTTGACGACGATCTCCTTCTTCTCAACGCCCATGGCGTAAACTTCTTCTTCGGTGAGGGGAGTGGGATCGTTGCTGGATGAGCCGACAAAGCCGGCTACACCGCGGATGTTGCGGATGACGTGCCAGGTATCGTCGCTGTACACCATCTTGACCAGAACATAGCCGGGGTAGATCTTACGGTCGTAAGTTTTGCTGGCGCCGGACTCGGTGATCTCAGTGACGGTCTCCATGGGGATGGAAACGGCCAGGATCTGGTCCTGCAGGCCGCGGCTCTCTACGGTCTTTTCGATGGTTGCCTTAACAGTGTTTTCGTAAGCGGAATAGGTATGCAGTACATACCACTTTGCAGTCTCAGCCATGGCTATTCACCTTAGTTGAACAGGCCGATGAAAGAGTGGATCAGGAACTCAGCTGCAGAGTCGAACAGCCAAATGAACACACCGACGACCAGCACGCAGGCAACAACGATCAGGGCGTTTTTCAGCACCTGCTTGGGGGTGGACCAAACGACCTTCTTCAGCTCGCTGCGGAGCTCACGGAAGTACTTGCAGATCTTGCCCCAGGTTCTTTTGAACCAGTTTTCCTTTTTGACTTCTGCCATTGTTGTTGGCCTCCTTACTTGGTCTCGTTGTGAGTGGTGTGCTTTTTGCAGAATCTGCAATACTTCTTCATTTCGAGACGGTCGGGGTCATTCTTCTTGTTCTTCATGCTGTTGTAGTTTCTCTGCTTGCACTCGGAGCATCTCAAAGTGACTTTAACGCGCATAACGGCACCTCCTTAAATATTGCCTCCCTGTATCACCCCGGCTAGTAAAAAATTTAGGAAGCGGTTAACTACAATCTCCCGCTCCGGGGCTGAAAATGGGCGCACTAACAGAGCCCTTTTTTCACAGGTAGAGCCATTCTATCACAGGGAGTGAACAAAGTCAACAACTTTTTTTACAAAATTTCGTTATTTTTTACTGAATCAGGCATACATATACCCCGATCCGGGATCATATCCTAAATCGGGTGATGGATGTGAAAATGAA
>CAZHEG010000362.1:0-1359 GCA_964531435.1 uncultured Oscillospiraceae bacterium
GATAAACTGAAATTTGAACCTCTTTTTGCATACAAAAATGGCACAGCCGGTGGGCTGTGCCATTTCTCATTTTTTACTTGCAGAAATCTCTTGCCACTTCCGCAATGTGCTCGGCGGAGAGACCAAACTGCTTCAGCAGGGGAACGGCGGGGCCGGAGTGGCCGAACACGTCGTTGACGCCGATGCGCTTGACGGGGGTGGGGAGCTTCTCGCTGAGCACGGCGCAGACCGCTTCGCCCAGACCGCCGATGATGGAGTGCTCCTCGCAGGTGATGACCTTGCCGCACTTTTTGGCGGCTTCCAGCACCAGCTCCTCGTCCAGGGGCTTGACGGTGGCCATGTTGATGACCATGGCGTTGATGCCCTCGGCAGCCAGCATTTCGCCTGCCTGGATGGCTTCGTAAACCAGCAGGCCGTTGGCGATGATGGCAACATCGGTGCCGTCCCGCAGAATTTCGCCCTTGCCGATCTCAAAGTGGAAATTCTCCTCGTCATGGAAAACGGGAATGGCCAGACGGCCGAAGCGCAGGTAAACGGGGCCCTCCATTTCATAGGCGGCCTTCACGGCGGCCTCGGCTTCCACGCCGTCAGCGGGGCAGATGACCGTCATGCCGGGAATGGAACGCATCAGGGCGAAATCCTCGCAGCACTGGTGGGACGCGCCGTCCTCGCCGACGCTGATGCCGCCGTGGGTAGCGCCGATCTTCACGTTCAGCATGGGATAGCCGATGGAGTTGCGGACCTGCTCAAATGCACGGCCTGCGGCAAACATGGCGAAGGAGCTGGCGAAGGGGACCAGGCCGGTGGTGGACATACCGGCGGCGATGCACATCATATTGGCCTCGGCGATACCGCAGTCAAAGTGGCGCTCCGGGAAGGCCTTCTGGAAGGTCTGGGTCTTGGTGGCGTTGGCCAGGTCGGCGTCCAGGACCACAACGTTGTCATGCTCGGCGCCCAGGGCGGCAAGAGCCTTGCCGTAGGCGTCACGGGTGGCTACTTTCTTCAATTCTGCCATATCAAACGCCCTCCAGTTCTGCGTAAAGTGCTTCCAGCTCGCTGATGGCCTGTGCGGCCTCGGCATCGTTGGGAGCCTTGCCGTGCCAGCCGGCGTTGTTTTCCATGTAGGAAACGTCCTTGCCCTTGGTGGTCTTCATCACGATGGCGGTGGGCTGGCCCTTGGTGCTCTTGGCTGCGGCGAAGGCAGCCTCGATGGCATCGTAGTCATGGCCGTCGATGGCTTCTACATGGAAACCGAAGGCAGCCAGCTTGTCCACGATGGGGTAGGGGCTCATGACCTTGGAGATGTCGCCGTCGATCTGCAGGCCGTTGTTGTCAACGATGACCACCAGGTTGTCCAGC
>CAZHEG010000363.1:0-1356 GCA_964531435.1 uncultured Oscillospiraceae bacterium
CCTTGATCAGCTTGCAGTCATGGAAATCATGGCAGCCGCACTCCAGGCAGCGCTTGGCCTCCTCACGGGCCTGCTCATCGGTAAAGCCGTTGATGACGGCATCGAAATTACCCTTGCGGTAGCCGGGATCCTTGCAGGACATCTCCGCCCGGGGCAGCTTCTCACGGTCAGCCAGATCCGCGGCGGTGACATTCTTCTTGGAGTAGTAAGGAGCGGGGATGGTCATATCCTTGCCGCCCAGGTATGCGTCAATGGCAGTGGCAGCGTCATTGGCCTCGCCGATGGCACGGACAGCGATGCTGGGGCCACGGTTGGTGGCGTCGCCGGCGGCGAAAACACCCTCGATGTTGGTGGTGCAGTTGTTCTCGCTGGCCTCGATGGTGCCCTTGCGGGTCTGGGTCAGGGCCTCGAAGCCCTCCAGAGCGCAGCGCTGGCCGATGGCGGAGATGACGGTATCCACATCCAGGATCTCGAACTTGCCCTCCACAGGCACGGGGGAACGGCGGCCGGAAGCATCGGGCTCGCCCAGCTCCATGACCTGCAGCTTGATCTGGGTGACCTTGCCGTTCTCGCCGATGATCTCGGCGGGGTTGGTCAGCCACTTGAACTCCACGCCCTCCTCCAGAGCCTCTTCGATCTCCAGATCCTCGGCGGGAGCCTCGGCACGGGTACGGCGGTAGATGACGTAGACATTCTCGGCACCCAGACGGACTGCGGTACGGCAGGCGTCCATGGCAACGTTGCCGCCGCCAACCACAGCCACGTTCTTGCCCAGGTCGGGTCTTGCGCCCAGGTTGACTTCCCGCAGCACGTCGATGCCGCCCTTGACGCCATCCAGCTTGTCGCCCTCGCAGCCGACGCCGGTGGACTTCCATGCGCCCACGGCCACCAGAACAGCATCATACTCGCTGCGCAGGGTGTCCAGGGTCACATCGGTGCCAACCTTGACATTGTTCTTCATCTCAACGCCCAGAGCGGCAATGGCTGCCACTTCCGCAGCCAGAACGGCCTTGGGCAGACGGTACTCAGGAATGCCGTAGCGCAGCATGCCGCCCATCTCGGGCATCATGTCCAGCACGGTGACGGCGTGGCCCTTGACAGCCAGCTGATACGCGGCAGACAGGCCGGCGGGGCCGCCGCCCACGATGGCGACCTTCTTGCCGGTGGCAGCAGCCACAGCGGGCTTGAAGGGATCGGCGGAGGCCAAATCATTGTCAGCGGCAAAAGCCTTCAGGTAAGCGATGGACAGGGGCTGCTCCACCAGGGCGCGGCGGCACTTATCCTCGCAGGGATGGGGGCATACACGGCCGATGGATGCGGGCAGGGGGATCTTCTCCTTGATGATCTCCACAGCCT
>CAZHEG010000364.1:0-1335 GCA_964531435.1 uncultured Oscillospiraceae bacterium
GATTTCACTGCCCTGTGCGACGCGGCCCACGCCCGGGGAATGCGGATCGTGCTGGACGGTGTGTATTCCCACACTGGCTCCAACAGCCTTTATTTCAACCGGGAGGGCCAGTTCCCCGGCAAGGGTGCCTTCCAGAGCAAGGATTCTCCCTATTACAGCTGGTATACCTTCTACCAGTGGCCCAAGTCCTACCACAGCTGGTGGGATTTTGACACCCTGCCCACGGTGAAGAAGATGGACCCCGCCTTCGTGGAGTATATCATCACCGGCAAGGACAGCGTGGTGGCCCACTGGCTGAAGGCGGGCTGCGACGGCTTCCGCCTGGATGTGGCGGATGAGCTGCCCAACGAATTCCTGAATCTGCTGAAAAAGCGGGTGCGGGAGCTGAAGCCCGATGCCCTGGTGCTGGGCGAGGTGTGGGAGGATGCTTCCAACAAGGTGGCCTACGGCGAGAACCGCCGCTACTTCACCGATGCCCAGCTGGACAGCGTCATGAATTATCCCTACCGCACCGCCATCATCAATTTCCTCCGGGAGCGGGATGACGGCTATGGCCTGTACAGCACCGTCATGACCATCGCCGAGAACTATCCCCGGCAGGTGTTCATGGCCAATATGAACCTGCTGGGTACCCACGACAGCCCCCGGATCCTCACCGCCCTGATGGACGATTTTGACGGCAGCCGGGAAGAAAAGGCCCGCCGCCGCCTGTCCCGCCAGCAGTATGACGTGGCCCAGGAGCGGCTGTTCATGGCATCCTTCCTGCAGTATATGCTGCCGGGCATGCCCAGCCTCTACTATGCCGACGAAGCGGGCATGGAGGGCTACAAGGATCCCTTCAACCGCCGCACCTATCCCTGGGGCCGGGAGAATATGGAGCTCCTTAACCATTACCGCCTTCTGGGCCGCCTGCGCAAGGAGCAGGATGCCCTGCGCCTGGGTGACATCGAGTTCACTGTCGCCTGCGACAACCGCCTGGCCTTCAGCCGCAGCTGGGGCGGGAAGAAGCTGCTGGTCTACGTCAACCGGGGCCACGACAACTGGGAGGTGCCCCGTGGCAAGATGCTGCTGGGCCACAACCTGTTCGGCGTGACGCCGGAGCATCTGCAGCTGGCCCCCATGGGCTTTGTGGTGGTGGAGGAGCGGCATGGATGAGCTGATCCTCACGGGCTACTGCCGCTGTGCGGACGGAAGCCGCATGGTCACCGCGGAGCTGGATGACAAGTGGTATGTGGACTGCAGCTACGGCAGCTGCCCCTATGAAAGCAGCTGCGGCATCGCCGCAAGACTGCGGGAAAAAGGAATATGAGAGATGGGCGCGTGGATACGCGCCCT
>CAZHEG010000365.1:0-1322 GCA_964531435.1 uncultured Oscillospiraceae bacterium
GATGATCTCGGTGGTACCGGTGATACCATACTTGCTCAGATCGATCTGTGCCATAATGAAATAACCTCTTTCATTTTAATTTTAAAGGGGACTTCCCGCAGGGGTATCCCATATTTTGCAATTTTATCATACACTATCGATATAAAAAAATCAATAAGATTTTCGTGAATTTTTCCTGAACATCCAGATGAAAAAATGGCGGCGTTTTTTGTACTTTTTATTCATATATTGGGCTTCTTTACCAAAAATTAGGGATAATATTCGGTTAATGTTTTCCTTTTTCACTTTACTTTGCGCTTGATTTTCGGTAGCATAAGCAGAGCGTGAAATCAAAAAAACAACAAGGAGAAAAGCTATGCTGATATTATCTGCTTCCCAGACACAGCCGGACTACGTGGCGCTGGCAATGGTCCTGGTTCTGGCGGTGATCGTGGCGGTGATGGTGGTCCGCAAGGCCATGTCCGCCGGAAAACCGGCAGTGCAGGAGCCGGAAGAGATCCCCGCAGCCCAGCCCGCACCCCAGATCCCCGACGCTCCCGGCTCCGCCGGTCATGTGAAGATCCATGACGTTCCCCCGAAAACCGCAGCCATGCTGATGGCTATCGCCGCAGACAGGATGGGCAAGCCCCTGAATGAGCTGCGCTTCATTTCCATCAAGGAGGTCAAATAATCATGAAATACCAACTTAGCCTGAACGGTCGCAACTACGAGGTGGAGGTGGAGCTGGCCCAGCCCATGCTGATGGACGAGTTCCGCGCCTACGCGCCCGCCGCCGCGCCCCAGGCTCCCCAAGTCCAGGCAGAGGCTCCTGCCGCTGCCGCCCCTGCCGCACCCGCCGTTACCGGCGCAGGTGAAGTGGTCAGCGCACCCATGCCCGGCACCATTCTGAAGGTGAACGTGCAGAACGGCCAGTCCGTCAAGGAGGGCGACGTGCTGTGCATTCTGGAAGCCATGAAGATGGAAAACGAGATCATGGCCCCCAAGGACGGCGTCATCAGCCAGGTGCTGGTGAACAAGGGTTCCACCGTGGATACCGGCGCTCCTCTGGTGGTCATCGGCTGAGGAGGGGTAGACTGTGGATATACTTTACAGAAACCTTCTTGCCTTCAACCGGTATGATCTGATCATGATCCTGATCGGCTGCGTGCTGATTTATCTGGCCATCAAGAAGGAGATGGAGCCCTCGCTGCTGCTGCCCATGGGCTTTGGCACCATTCTGGTGAACATTCCCTTCTCCGATGCCCTGACCGGCCCCATCCAGGAGCTGTACAACGCCGGCATCGCCAACGAGCTGTTCCCCCTGCTGCTGTTCATCGGCATCG
>CAZHEG010000366.1:0-1315 GCA_964531435.1 uncultured Oscillospiraceae bacterium
CCCATCTTCTTTCTGGCCTCCACCTTCGCTCTGGTTTCCCGGTAGAAAGCGTCCGTGGTCCAGGTCGTGCCCTTTACATAGGGATATCCGAATTCCTCCAGCACCGCTGTAAACTCGTCCACATACTTCGTGTTCACATCGATGTAGTCAGCGGCAGGGGCGTAATGGTAGCTGGTACCCTCATCCCGGATGGCTTTTGTAGGGATAATAATGCCGCAGTCTTTGATATTTCTATCCAGCACACCGCAGTTTCCCAGCAGGATGATCCGCTTTGCGCCCATGGGAATCACATCCTCGAAGCAGCCCACGCAGGCAGGCGCACCAAGTCTGGCCTTGTAGAACGCAAAGCGCTTTCCCTGATAAGTAACCTCATAAACAGGCCAGATGCCGTCCACATCGCGGGTTTCCGCAATCATCGTTCCACCCAGAAAGTTCAGAATCGTATCAAACAACTGGTGGGAGAAAATCGAAACCACCGTTTCGGGAAAATCAGGAATCTTGTGGAACATGATGTCAGGATCAATGACAGCGTGTTTCGCCGGGTCAAATTCTGTTAACAGCATACTGTTCCCTCCATAAAATATAGTCATAGCATGTTTCGACCGTATCGAACCTTGTCTCAAACCTCGTGGTCTTGATGTACCGGAAGCCGCACTTTTCCACCACCCGCCGGGACTGGCCGTTCCAATCAAAGTGGCCCACGATGATAAAATCCAGCTTTTCTTCATCAAACAGCCATGCGATCACAGCCTTGACCGCCTCCGGCATCAGCCCCCGGCCCCAATAGGCCTTGGACAGCACATACCCGATCTCCCGGCCCTGCAAAGCATCCAGCTCCGGGTAATTCGCCTGACGGTAATGCTCGATGCCCAGAGAACCGATGGCCTTACCCTGATACTCCAGAGCAAAGACCTTTTTCCCACTGATAAAGCTATCCAGGATCGTTTTGGACTCCTCCAGATTGCGGTGGGGATTCCAGCCAGCCATCTGACCGACGCCGTCCACACTTGCATACTCGTAGAAATCGTTCAGATCCGATTCTCTCCAGGGCCGCAAGGTAAGACGGTCCGTTGTCAGCACCACGCCCGTGATGTCGATTTGTTTGTTCATGTTCTTACCTCCTGCAAAATAAAAGCAGTGCAGGCCTGACTCGCGTTTTGGCTTGCACTGCATCTTTTTTATAATCCTTGCTTTGAGATTATCTTAAAAAGAGTATGACAATGTAAGCCCGATAGCATCATGAGACATGCCATTACCGGACTTGTTATTGACAGCATTACTGCAAAACATAAACATTGTCAGCTCCCCTTCCTTG
>CAZHEG010000367.1:0-1308 GCA_964531435.1 uncultured Oscillospiraceae bacterium
AGGCGGCGAAGCGCTCCAGATCGAAGTTGTAGTCCTTGGTGGGCTGGTTGCTCAGATCGCCGTACTTCAGGGCAGCCAGGGCGATCTTGGCGGTGGTGGCCTCCACCTCGGTTTCGTCAACGATCTTGTTTTCGACCACCTTTGCACGGACGAAATCTGTCATGTCGGCGATCAGCTGCTCCAGCCGGAGAACGCCGCCGTCACGGGTCTTGAAGGGCTTGCCGTCGGCGCCGTTCATGGTGCCGTGGCCAACGTGCTCCAGCTCTGTGGATGCCTTGACGATGCCGCTCTTCTTGGCGGCGCGGAAGATCTGCTCGAAGTGGAGGTTCTGCCGCTTGTCGGTGACGTAGAGGATCTTGTCGGGATCCCAGTCCTGGGCCCGCTGGACCATGGTAGCCAGGTCGGTGGTGGCGTAGATCGCCGCGCCGTCGGACTTGACCAGAATGCAGGGGGGAACCTCCTTCTTGTCGGTCTCCTCGGCAACGGGGAACACCAGAGCACCCTCGCTCTCCACGGCGAAGCCCCGGTCCTTCAGGTCCTGGATCATGGCGCTGATGTAGGGATCGGCGTCGCTCTCGCCCAGCCACTTTTCAAAGTGGACGTCCAGGCTGTCATAGATTCGCCGCAGGTCGGCCAGGGAGATGTTCATAATGTGCTGCCAGATGGCCCGGTAGCCCCGGCGGCCCTGCTGCAGCTCGAAGGTGGCTATGTGGGCCTTTTCGGCAAATTCCCCGTTCTCCTTCTTCTTGGCGGAGGCGGTGGGGTAGATCTCCTCCAGCTCGGACAGGGTGAAGGGGGCCTCGCTGGGATATTCGCCGGTGTAGTCGGCATCAAAGTAGGGGAGCCCCGGCTGGCGCTCCTGAAGCTCGGCGATGATCAGGCCCATCTGCAGGCCCCAGTCGCCCAGGTGGACGTCGCCGATGGCGTTGTAGCCCATGTAGGCGTGGAGCCGCTTCAGGCTTTCGCCGATGATGGCGGGGCGCAGGTGACCGATGTGCAGGGGCTTGGCGACGTTGGCACCGCCGTAGTCCACCACCACCGTCTTGCCCGCGCCGACCTTCCGGATACCGAAGTCAGGCTCGGTGCGCATCTGCTCCAGATAATTCCGGAGGAAGGCGTCGGAAAGCTTCAGGTTGATGAAGCCGGGCATCACTGCCTCCACCAGGGAGTAGTCATTGGCGTCCAGCTTTTCCACCACGGCCTTGGCAATGGCGATGGGAGCGCACTTGTACTGCTTGGCAGCGGACAGGGCGCCGTTGCACTGGTATTCACACAGGTCAGGCCGGTTGGACACGGTGACCTTGCCGA
>CAZHEG010000368.1:0-1293 GCA_964531435.1 uncultured Oscillospiraceae bacterium
GACGGAGTCAACGACTCCCGGGAGCATGCCAAAGAGCTGCTGCGGCGGCTGAAGGGACTCCCGGCCCATGTCAATCTGATTCCGCTGAACCATGTGGAAGAAAGTCCGCTGAAGCCCAGCTCCAAGGCTGCGGTGGCCGCGTTCCAGAAGACCCTGGAGGACGGCGGCGTGACTGCCACGGTCCGCAGGACCCTGGGCGGCGACATCGATGCCTCCTGCGGCCAGCTGAGAAGAAAGTATACCAAAGAGCAAAAGTGAGCAAGTACTTCGTTCCGAAAGGAGTTGTATCCATATGCAATATTGGGGACTGACGGACCCGGGATGCGTCCGGGCACAGAACCAGGACGCTTATCAAATTGAAAACCTGGACCGAAACACCCTATTGTGCGTGGTGTGCGACGGCATGGGCGGCGCTAAGTCCGGCAATGTTGCCAGCACACTGGCTGTGGAGGTCTTCGTGGAGGAGGTTCGCCGCTGCTGGGCTCCGGGCATGGGCCTGGAGGAAGCGGAGCAGATGCTCCGCGGCGCTGTAAAGCTGGCGAATTTCACCGTGTTCGACCAGGCACAGCAGCTGGAGGATTTCTCCGGCATGGGTACCACTCTGGTGGCGGCGCTGGTCCAGGGCAAGACCGTTTCGGTGGTGAATGTGGGCGACAGCCGCCTGTACAGCATCAACCGCAACGGCATCCGCCGCATTACGGTGGATCATTCCCTGGTGGAGATGATGGTGCAGCGGGGAGAGCTGACTCCCGAGCGGGCCAGAACATACCCCGGCAAGAATTACATCACCCGTGCCATCGGTACGGAAGCGGTGGTTGACACCGACTATTTCCATGTGGACGTGGAGCGGGGCGACTGCCTGCTCCTGTGCTCCGATGGACTATCCAACCTGATGGACGATCAGGAGATCCTGTTTGAGGTGATCCACGGGGTCAACAAGCAGTATTGCTGCCAGCGGCTGCTGGATATCGCGAAGAATCGCGGCGCGCCGGATAATGTGACCAGTATTCTGGTCCAGATCTGACCGGGCGCGAAAGGAGTAACTTATGGATATGGACAGATATATCGGCCGTCTGCTGGACGGACGTTATGAGATATTGGAGGTCATTGGCACCGGCGGCATGGCTGTGGTGTACAAGGCCCGCTGCCACCGGCTGAACCGTCTGGTGGCCATCAAGATCCTGAAGGATGAATTCACCAAGGACGAGGAGTTCCGCCGCCGTTTCCACGCGGAGAGCCAGGCCGTCGCCATGCTGAGCCACGCCAACATCGTTTCCGTTTACGATGTTTCCA
>CAZHEG010000369.1:0-1289 GCA_964531435.1 uncultured Oscillospiraceae bacterium
AAAACGTTTCAGTTGAAAATTCGGCCAATATACAGTATGATTACAGTAACAGCGGTTTTGGATCGCAAGGTTTTACTACATCACTATTGGGACTTGATACGTTTTTTGAGTAAGGAGGTGCCCGAAATGAGGAAGTTAACATTTCAGGATGTTCATGACTGTCAGGTAATTCAAGAACATGGTGATATGGTCATCTTTTTAGGTAAACATCCATGGATATTCCGCAAAGATGGTACGTTTGTAGCGAGATTAAAAGGCATTTGCCGTTCCTGGAATATGCTGTTGCTTCCGGATAACAGAGTGTTTTTTGATGGCTATGGAGACAGATCTTACCACTATGTATCCTTAACAGATGGCGAGATGTTATGGAGCATACCCAAAAAAGGAAAACGGAACTTCATACCGCACGAAATGGCTGCATCTCCGAGCAAGAAAGAAGTATATTACGTATATAGCATTGGGGAGAAATTCTACATAGATATAATTGTCCCGGAGGAGAAGACTTGTACTAAAAAGCTTCTCCCAATAGAAGATGGTCCTATTTATTGCGTGTTTTGCAGTTCTGAGGGAAGTGTAGCGACTTTGCGCGAGGATCACAGCGCAGATCGTGTTGTGGGTGTTAGCGGATACAGCCTTGATGTATTCAATATCTCTGATGTACAGCAACACCACCAGCTTTGGCAAGGGCAAATCAAATTAGATGCTTTCCCTGTAAGGGCAAATGATACGTATATCTTATTTAGCGATTTAAGCGTTTTAAACATGAAGGATGGAACGATCTTTTCACTGTTGGAGAACTGCCCACAGAGAATCCGAAAGGATGTATTCACATTTTCTGGATATGATCCCGTTCGTCAGCTGTTGAACATTCATTATCTTGGCAGCAAGTCCACGCTGATCATAGATTGTCAAAAACGGAAGATTGCTGCACATTATAGACCGATTTCAGATGGACAGAATGGCGGCTGGCTGATTGACGAAGAATTCTGGATCGGATCTCTTGAGGGAATCGTGAAAAGACCCTTTCCGCATATAGATCCTTATCCGAGAAGGTTTTTCGAAGACCCTTAACAGCTCCCCACTTTAAAGGTTTCAGGAACATTCCTGACAGATGCCAGTGGTCGCCCGCTGACTGTGTTTCATGGTTGGGGCGCAGGAATTACGTTTCATTTTTGGTAAGTGACCAAAAAACAAAATCCCGAAGGGGGACAGCCCCTCGGGGGGATAGATTAGAAACCAGCCGATACCGATTTCTGATATCTCCCGGATGGGCAAAGTGGCTCTATACT
>CAZHEG010000370.1:0-1275 GCA_964531435.1 uncultured Oscillospiraceae bacterium
CGCGCTGCGGCGCTCGGCGGCAGCAAGCCGCCGCCCTACGGTATTACCTCCAGGTGAACGATAAATTGAAATATGAAAGGACATGACCATGACACCTGAAAAGCTTTGCGGGCTGGCTGAGGAGGCCATGACCCATTCCTATTCCCCCTATTCCGGCTATAAGGTGGGTGCGGCGCTGCTGTGTGCCGATGGCAGCGTATACCAGGGCTGCAACATCGAAAACGCCTCCTTCACCCCCACCATCTGCGCCGAGCGCACCGCCATTTTCAAGGCGGTCTACGACGGCCACCGGGATCTGACCGCCATCGCGGTCTGCGGCGGAAAGGACGGCGTGATCACCGGGGCGTTCCCGCCCTGCGGCGTGTGCCGCCAGGTGATGCGGGAATTCTGCGGCGATGATTTCACCGTTTATCTGGTGAAGCCCGGCGGATACGAAAGGCGTACCATGGCCCAGCTCCTGCCGGACAGCTTCAGCAATTCCAACATGGATTGAGGAAGGGCACATTGCCCTTGACTTTTTCCTCCTGTGGGGTATAATAATTGCAGATCGCATAACAATAAGTCTTCGGGGAGCCGGATGTGTCCGGCTGAGAGTGGGAGTTTACAGCCCAGACCCGTGAACCTGATACGGCCAATACCGTCGGAGGGAAAGATGCATAAATGAGATACCCGGAGTATCGCATTGCACCCAGACGGATGTAATGCGATACTTTTATTTTTGGGAGAAAATCTTATGGAAAACAACAAAAACCGCATCCACCTTCTGGCGGAGAGCGCCATCATGGTGGCCCTGGCCGCCGTGCTGAGCATGCTCAAGATCTGGCAGTCGCCCTACGGCGGCTCCGTCACCGTGCTGAGCATGACGCCCATTATCCTGCTGTCCGTGCGCCACGGTGTCAAGGTCGGCCTGCTGGCGGGCCTGGCTTATTCCCTGATCCAGCTGATCCAGGGTCTGGGCAACCTGGCCTGGATCCCCACCCCCATGGGCATCGTGCTGTGCGCCCTGTTCGACTACATCCTGCCCTTCACCCTGCTGGGCCTGGGCGGCTGCTTCCGCGGCGCGAAGCTGGGAAATGACCGGGTGAACCCCTTCCTCACCGCTGCTTTGGGCGCGCTGCTGGTGTCGGTGATCCGCTTTGCCTGCCATGTGGTGTCCGGCGCGGTGATCTGGTATGAGCTGGATCTTGAGTGGTACGCCGACGATCCCACCCACATCGTCAATCTCTATGGGCCCTGGATGTTCTCCGTTGTTTACAGCGCCATTTACATGGTGCC
>CAZHEG010000371.1:0-1274 GCA_964531435.1 uncultured Oscillospiraceae bacterium
GCGGCAGCAAGCCGCCGCCCTACGGTATTACCTTAAGGTGAACGATAAACTGAAAATTGAATTCAGGTAAGAATATGAAGAACATGAAAATCTACGCCCTGGGATTTTTTGACGGGGTGCATCTGGGCCATCAGGCGCTGCTGCGGGAATGTGTCCGGCTTGCTTCGGAAACCGGCGCGGTGCCGGCGGCCATTACCTTCGACCGCCATCCCCAGAGCCTGTTTACTGCCGAGCCCCCGGCGCTGATCAACTCCGTGGGAGACCGGGAAAGGCTGCTGCGCGGCTTCGGCGTGAAGCATATTCACACCATACCGGTCAGTGGGGAATCCATGGGCCGGAGCTGGCAGGATTTTTTGCGGGACCTGCTGGCGGAGGGTGCCCGGGGCTTCGTCTGCGGCGATGATTTCCGCTTTGGTCACCGGGGCGCCGGTGATGGGGAAAAATTACAGCAGTTCTGCCGGGAGCGGGGGCTCCCCTGCGTCATCGTGCCGGAGCAGACCATTGACGGCATCCGCGTCTCCTCCACCCATATCCGCGGCCTCATCGAGGCGGGGGACATGGAAACGGCGGCGGCTTTTCTGGGCCATCCCCATGTGCTCAGCGGCGAGGTGGTGCCCGGGCGGCATCTGGGCCGCACCATCGGCATCCCCACCGCCAATATCCTGATCCCCGGCGGGGTGGCGGTTCCGAAAATGGGCGTGTATGCCTGCAAATCCACCCTGGGCGGCAGGGCATATATGGCCGTCACCAATGTGGGCCGCCGTCCCACGGTGGGTGGCCACCAGGTCCGGGCGGAAAGCTGGATACTGGATTTTGATGGCGACCTGTACGGCGAGGAGATCACCCTGGAATTCCATAAATTCCTCCGGCCGGAGCGGAAATTCGCTTCCCTGGAGGAGCTGAAGGCGCAGATCCGGCACGATGCCGCGGAAACAAGAGATTTGCTGGGGTAAAATATCACGTCATTGCCACGCCGCCCTTTGGGGCGGCTCCCCGCAATGACGTGCGCTTTTTAGTGCCCTAAGCTGCAATTTATTCCGTGAAAAAGCGCGAAAAATTCTCGAAAAACCTGAAAATTTCCCTTTACTTTTGGGAAAACTTATGGTAAGATATTCGGGCTGGCTATGGCCAGACGAAATTTCTGTGCCCGCTGCTCGGTTATGGGAATACACCGGCCCTTTACTTGGCTGACGGGGAATATTTATGAAAGGTGGATCTAACAATGATTCAGAAGGAAAAGAAGACCCAGGTTATCCTGGACAACGCAACTCACG
>CAZHEG010000372.1:0-1263 GCA_964531435.1 uncultured Oscillospiraceae bacterium
CTTGTTATTGACAGCATTACTGCAAAACATAAACATTGTCAGCTCCCCTTCCTTGTTTTTATGCAATTATACACCTCAAAATATGCGTTGTCAACACCATATTCCCCTCATTCTGCCACATCCTGAAAACCACGAAAAGGCTTTTCCCTGTTATACAGGCTGATACCAGGCTGGCACCACGTTTTTCATTCCGTCATACCACTGAAGCACCTGTGCCGCCTGCTTTCGCATGACCTGGATCTCACCCTCGCCAAAGGGAATCGCCCAGGGAAGCGAGCTGAGGGTATTGGAGCAGATGTATAGGGCCAGCAGCTTCCAGAAATCCATGGGAACCTCGCCGTCAAAGTAGCCGTCCACCATGCCGGAGGCAAAGGCAGGCGCCGCCTGGGCGCACCAGACAATGCGGTTAAATTCCTCCCAGGGATCGCCAAAGTCATCCCGGTCAAAATCGATGATGGTCAAAACTCCGTTGCGGTCGATCATCATGTTGCCGATGTGATAATCACCGTGCTGATAGCTCTGCGGCCTGCCGCTCAGCAGATGGCGGTTATGCGCGATGTATTCCAGAAAAGCATCGCCGCCGCTTTCGTACTTCAATTCGCAGTTTTCGTACAGGGCGATCTTGCGGTCGATTTTGGCATTGAAGCGGGTCTCCCAATCCGGTGCGTCAGCAGGAGCAGGAATGGTATGGATCCTCGCCAGGATCCGTCCGGCATCCAGACCGTAGCGATACTGCTCCGCATCATCCATGGACATGACACGGCTTTCCGCATCCTCGCCGTCGATCCAGCTCTGGATGGAGTAAGCACCTTCATCGCAGATACCGAACTCCACAGGCAGGCACATTGGAATACCCAATTGCGCCACCTGGCACATTTTTTCGTACTCCCGTTTCTTGCGCTCCAGACGGTCCATGGCTGCGACCCGCAAAAGATATCTGCTGCCATCACCAGTGGCTGCACAGTATTTCCGATCCCCTGACCAGCCTTTATCAATGGGGGTCTTATGTACGACCCTTTCGTAAAGCATATGCATCTTCCTTTCCTTCATCAGCAGATTACGCCATAGGCCGCCGCGACTATGTTTATCATAGCGCATTCTTCAGGAAAAATCCATAAGAAGAAACGAAAAGCCGCATTTTTTCATACCGGGGAAAACGGACCGGGGCTCCTGCCCTTCACTCATCAAAATACAAGATACCGGTCACAAATCAAGATATGGACTTATCCCATCCTTTCGCTATAATAAAGTCAGAAGCTTCTA
>CAZHEG010000373.1:0-1263 GCA_964531435.1 uncultured Oscillospiraceae bacterium
AAAACAAGGGAAGGGTGCGTTTTGCAACGCACCCATTTTCTTATTCCTTTGCCAATTCCTTGATGACTTCTCCCGCCATGATCAGACCCGCGACACCGGGGACAAAGGCCGTGGAGCCGGGAGTGGAACGCCGGGAGGAGCCCTCCCGCTGGGGCTCCGTTTCGCCGGTTTCCATGGGGGTCAGCGGAAGCTCCTCGGAGTAGACCACCTTCACGCCCTTGATGCCCCGCTTGGCGCATTCCTTGCGCATGATGCGGGCCAGGGCGCAGCCGGAGGTCCTGGAGATATCCGCCACCCGAAAGGCGGTGGGATCCAGCTTGTTGCCGGTGCCCATGCAGCTGATGACCCTGGTGCCCGCAGCCTTGGCCTGGGCAATGAGGGCCAGCTTTCCCGTCACCGTATCGATGGCGTCCAGCACATAGTCATACCGGGAAAAATCAAATTGATCCGCCGTTTCCGGCAGGTAGAAGGTCCGGAAGGTCCGGACTTCGATGGTGGGGTCGATATCCGCGATGCGCTTCGCCGCCACGTCCACCTTGTACTGTCCAAGGCTTGCGTGGGTAGCCAGCAGCTGGCGGTTGATGTTGGTCAGGCTGACGGTGTCATCGTCGATCAGGTCCATGTGGCCCACGCCGCTGCGGGCCAGAGCCTCCGCCGCGTAGCCCCCCACGCCGCCGAGACCGAAGAGGGCCACCCGGGCATTTCTCAGCCGCTCAACGCCCTCCCCGCCCAGCAGGAGCCGGGTCCTGGAATACTGGTCCGCCATGCTCACACCGCGTCGATGGCCTGCTGCAGATCGGCGATCAGGTCACCGGCATCCTCCAGGCCGCAGGACAGGCGGATCAGATCCGCGCCGACGCCGGCGGCATCCAGCTCCTCGTCCGTCATCTGGCGGTGGGTGGTGGAGGCAGGATGCAGGCAGCAGGTGCGGGAATCTGCCACGTGGGTCTCAATGGAGCCCAGCTTCATATTCTTCATAAAAGCTTCCGCCGCGGCACGTCCACCCTTCAGGCCGAAGGAAATAACGCCGCAGGAGCCGTTGGGCATATACTTCCGGGCCAGGTCGTAGTACTTGTCCCCCTCCAGACCGCAGTAGTTGACCCATGCCACCTTCTCGTTGCTCTGGAGGAAGCGGGCGATCTTCTCGGCGTTGGAGCAGTGCTGCTTCATCCGGAAGGGCAGGCTTTCCAGGCCCAGGTTCAGGATAAAGGCACTCTGGGGAGACTGGATGGAGCCCAGGTCGCGCATCAGCTGGGCGGTGCA
>CAZHEG010000374.1:0-1261 GCA_964531435.1 uncultured Oscillospiraceae bacterium
TCTCCTCGCTGGTGTAGCCGTCGCACTGCTCGCCGCCGATCTGGGGGATCAGGTTGAAGGCGATCTGGTGGGAGAATACCTTGGGCTCGTAGCTTTCGCCCTTGCCCAGGGCCTCGATCTCCGCCATCAGCTCGATGGGGCCGCCGGCACCCGCGCCGGAAACGGCCTGGTAGGTGGAGGCGGTCATGCTCTTGATGGGGGCGATGGAGTTCAGGGCGTTCACCGCGGTGGCGGTGATGATGGTGGAGCAGTTGGGATTGGAGATGATGCCCTTGTGGTTCTTCACATCCTCGGGGTTGATCTCCGGCACCACCAGGGGCACGTTGGGATCCAGGCGGAAGGCAGAGGAATTATCCACGAATACGGCACCGGCTGCCACGATGGCGGGGGCCCACTTCTCAGCGATGTCATTTTCGGCGGCACCCAGGACGATGTCCACACCCTGGAAGGCCTCGGCACAGACCTCCTGAACGGTCACTTCCCCGCCCCGGAAGGGGATCTTTTTGCCGGCGCTGCGGGCGGAGGCAAGGGGAACCAGCTTGCCCACGGGGAAATCCCGCTCCGCAAGAATGTTCATCATTTCCTGTCCCACGGCGCCGGTAGCGCCCAGGACGGCAACGGTATAGGTTTTCATATTCACTACCTCACTTTACAAAGCTGTCATAGAGGACCCGGATGGCGTTTTCAAAATCCTGGTTGGCAACGCCGAAGATGATGTTCAGCTCGTCGGGGCCCTGGGTGATCATGCGGATGTTGATGCCCGCCTGGCCCAGCGCGGCGAAGATCTGGCCGGAAATGCCGGGACGGTAGGCCATCTTGCGGCCCACGGCGGCGACCACGGCGATCTCGTCGTAGGCCCGCAAAGCGTCGGGCTTCAGCTCCTTCTGGATCTCGTCCTCGATGGCGTAGAGACAGTTTTCCACCGCCTCGGTGGAGACCACCAGAGAAACGTTATCGATTCCGTTGGGAACATAGTCCACACTGATATTATGCCGCTCCAGCACCGATAAGACCTTGCGCAGCACGCCGGCCTCGTTGCTCATGCCCCGCTTGAACATGGAGATGATGGTGAAATTCTTCTTGCCGGTGATGCCGGTGATGAAGCGGTGGGGATTGGAGTCGGTGTCAAAGTGCTCCTGGATCATGGTGCCCGCGTCGTCGGGGGCGTTGGTGTTGCGGATATTCAGGGGGATGCCCTTTTCCCGAACGGGGAAGATGGAGCCCTCGTGGAGCACCTGGGCGCCGGAGTAGCTCAGCTCCC
>CAZHEG010000375.1:0-1255 GCA_964531435.1 uncultured Oscillospiraceae bacterium
CCGGCCTGGAGGGCACTCCCAACGAGCTGAAGCTGAAGTACCTGGCCGACAACGATTACGCAAACCTCAGCGGCGACGAGCTGAAGTCCGCCATCGAGAACGCCATCCGCGCCAAGGGCGACCTGTCCGGCTCCATGGCCTCCCAGGGCACCACCCCCCGCCGCCTGACCGACCTGATCGGCTCCCTGTGTGATCTGACCTCCGGCTCCGGCGACAAGGGCACCCCCATCATCCACATTCAGGGTTATTTCGACAACTACACCAACTGATCAAAAATACTGTGGCGGCGTGGAAAATTTCCACGCCGCCTTTGGCTCCTCGCAATGACGTGCGTTGTAATTGCTGCGGCGCAACAGCTCGATAAACCGAAATTTGAAACACAAAACAAGCGAAGGGTGCGTTTTACAACGCACCCTTTTCCATGGTTATGGATCAGAAGAAGCTGGTGATAAAGATCTCAAGACCGATCAAAATCAGGATCACACCGCCGAAGATGCTGGCCTTGCCGGCGATCTTGTTGCCCACGGTCTTGCCGATGACCAGGCCCGCATAGCAGATGCCCACGGTGATGGCCGCGATGATGCCAGCCGCCAGGACCGCCGCGCCCAGGTCATACTCGGCAATGGTAAAGCCGACGGAAAGAGCGTCGATGGAAGTGGCAACGCCCTGAACCATCAGAGCCGCAAAGCCCACGCCGGGCTTGGCTTCCTCTTCCACGCCGGGGCGGATGCCATCCAGCAGCATCTTGCCGCCGATATAGCTCAGCAGTGCCAGAGCGATCCAGGGGATCAGGGCCTCAAAGGCGGTGAAGTACTGAACGATGGTATGGATGCAGATCCAGCCGATCAGGGGCATCAGACCCTGAAACACGCCGAACACACCGGCAATGGTCAGCATCTTGCCCTTCTTCATCTCGGGCTCGTTCAGTCCGTTTGCCATGGAAACGGAGAACGCGTCCATGGCCAGGCCCACGCCCAGCATCAGGGAATTCACAAAAAACATAAAATCCAGTTCCATAATTGCCTCCGTAAAAAAATATCAGGTATGGAAAGCCATACCTGAAAGTCCTGTGAATATAGTGACCCCATGTACGCTATCCGCTGTACATGAGTCTCGCAAATGAAAGCAAGCCAGGCGGGATGCCAGTATGTTGACTTGCTGCGCGGGGGAACCGCGCCTGCTACTCCCTCATTCCCGACTAGTTTATCATATTGCGGATGGATTGTCAATATTTCGGAAATATAAATTTCAGTTT
>CAZHEG010000376.1:0-1251 GCA_964531435.1 uncultured Oscillospiraceae bacterium
GATAAACCCCAATTTGCGGCAGCAAAAGAGGGCGCTGACGCGCCCTCTTCCCGCAAAAATCTTACTTCTTGATCTTGTTCAGAGCCTGGTTCAGGGCCAGCTTTGCAGCCATGGGGACAGCGTCGCCCGCCATCTTCAGAGCATCGCTCAGGCGCATAGCCATCATGAAGCCCTTCATTTCCTCGCTCATCTCGCCCATGCTGCTCGCCATGGTGTTGGAGGAGCTCATGTTCTGCATCATGCCGCCCAGAATTGCAGCGGTCTCGGGGTTGGCCATCAGCACGCCCATCTTATCCTTGATGGAGTAAGCATCCTTGGGATACTTGAAGGCCTTCTTCATTGCCACCAGCTCGGGATCGTCGAACCAGTTGACGCCCTGGTTGCCGTCGGGCAGATCGTAGCTGTAATCATGGTCGGCAACGCCGCAGAGCTTGATCTCGTTGCCCTTGACCTCGCCCGCGTAAGCGGTGACGACGTTCTCGCCATCCACGACCGCGTTCTCAAAGACGATCATGTGGTCAACAGCCTTCTTGGTCTCCACTTCCTTGCCATTGACCACCAGGGTGACCTCGTCACAGTTGGTGTAAACGATGACATTGCGCTCGGCCTCGGGTCCGCGGTTGACGAAACGGCCGCCGGAGACCCAAACCATGGGCTCGGGATTCCACCATGCCTTATAGATATAGAAGGCATCCTTCTTGATCTTGCGGTCGTAGGTGATCAGGCCCTTGTTGTTCCGGCCCTGGACACCGCCCTCATTACGGGCATCCGCCGCAAAGTCGAAGCAGTTCCACTGGTGGGTGGCCCACAGGTAGGGACGGGCCGCGAAGGTCTTCAGCATCTCCTGATGGTAGTGGTTGGCGTACTCCTCGGTGTAGTCGTGGTTCTCGGGCTCGGCAGTGTGCCAGGACAGGATGTTCTCTGCGCCGTACTCGGAAACGCCCAGGCACTTGTCGGGATACAGGGCATGGAACTTGTCCAGCCAGGGACCGTTGTCCTCAACGTCGCCGCCGTACCAGCCGAAGTAGTGGTTGTAGGAAACAACGTCGGTGATCTCGTTGTGCTCGGAATCCATGGGAGTCATGGAGACCTGGGCCATGGTGGTCATACGGCTGGGATCCATTGCCTTGGCCAGCTCGTTCAGGTCACGCAGGTTCTGGCGCAGATCCTCCCGGTCAGCGCCGATGAGGATCTCGTTGGAGATGCCCCAGAAGCAGATGGCGGGGTGGTTGTAGTTCTGGGCAACCAGCT
>CAZHEG010000377.1:0-1246 GCA_964531435.1 uncultured Oscillospiraceae bacterium
GCCCAGGCCGACCTGAAGGCCAGCGGCATCCGATTTGTCAACAATTTCCGGGCGGTGGCGGTCACCATGGCGGAGCCCACCCCCGATGACACCATGCCCGATATCGAGCGGCTCCAGTGGGCGCTGCGCAGTGAGCTGGGTGTGGAAAGGGTGGAGGTGCCCTTCGCTGTGATGGTGAAGCTGGCCCATACCCTGCGGGAGAACGGTTTCTCCGTCTGCGTCAAGGGTGAGCTGAAGGGGAATGTCTTTAAGTGCATGGAGATCTGCGCCCCCGGGGATACCGCCATCGTTGGCTGCGCCATCGACATCGGAACCACCACCGTGACCATGGTGCTGGTGGATCTGGAAAGCGGAAGGATCCTGGCAAAGGGCAGCTCCGGCAACGGACAGATCCGCTACGGCGCCGACGTGATCAACCGCATCATCGAGCAGTCGAGATCCGGCGGCAAGAAGAAATTACAGGATGCCATCGTCAAGGAGACCCTGACACCCATCATTGCCAACCTCTGCAAGAGCGCGGGCATTTCCGCAAAGTCCATCCTGCGGCTTTCCGTGGGCTCCAACACCACCATGAACCACCTGCTGGTGGGCGTGGACGCGGACCCGGTGCGGATGGATCCCTACATCCCCAGCTTCTTCGGCTGGGAGGGACTGCTGGCGGGAGACCTGAAGCTGCCCGCCAATCCGCTGGCTCCTGTGGTGATCGCGCCAAATATCGGCTCCTATGTGGGCGGCGACATTACCGCCGGTACGCTGGCCTCCGGCATCTGGGACAAGGACGAGATGAGCCTGTTCATCGACCTGGGTACCAACGGCGAGATCGTCTACGGCAACCGGGATTTCCTGATGAGCTGCGCCTGCTCCGCGGGTCCTGCCTTTGAGGGCGGTGACATTTCCTGCGGCATGCGGGCCACCGACGGCGCCATTGAGGCCTGCACCATTGACAAGGACACCATGGAGCCAACCCTGGCCATCGTGGGTGACCCCGGACAAAGATGCGTGGGCATCTGCGGCTCGGGCATCATCGACATCATTTCCGAGCTGTACCGCTGCGGCATCATCAACGCCAAGGGCCTGTTCTCCCGGGAGGGTGAGCGGGTGAAGCGGGATGACCACGGCATGGGCCGCTACGTCATCGCCACGGCGGCGGAATCCGAAACCGGGCGGGAAGTATCCATCAACGAGGTGGACATCGACAACTTTATCCGGGCCAAGGGCGCGATCTTCTCCGCCATTGACACCCTGC
>CAZHEG010000378.1:0-1245 GCA_964531435.1 uncultured Oscillospiraceae bacterium
CATCTACGGTGGAGAGCTGTAAGATAAACTCCAATTTATCCTTCCAACGAACAAGGGTGCGTTTGGCAACGCACCCTTGTTTTATTTTCAGTATTCCCGGACGACGGCCTTCACCAGGCCGATCAGCTCGGCTTCGCTGCCGTCGATGGGGTCGTAGTTGTCGTTTTCCGGCATCAGCCAGACTTGCCCGTTCCGGCGGCGCAGGCGCTTGACGGTGGCTTCATCGCCGATGCGGGCCACCACGATCTGACCGTCGTTGGCGGTCTGCTGGGGGCGGACGACCACCTTGTCACCGCTGAGGATGCCGGCGTTGATCATACTGTCGCCCCGGACACGCAGGGCAAAGCAGCCGGGCTCGCCGTCCCAGGCCATGGTGCCCTCCTGATTTTCGTAGGCCAGGATGGGAACGCCTGCCGTGACCACGCCGATCACCGGAATCTGGCCCGGGCGGACATTGGTGACGATGCTTCTCTTGCGGCCCTTGGAATCGGGGGTGATCAGCATGCCCTTTTCCTGCAGGGCCTGGATGTGGTAGCTGACGGATGCGGTGGAGCGCAGGCCCACTGCCGCGCCGATCTCCCGCACCGAGGGAGCGTAGCCGTTCTCCTGTACAAATTGATTGACATATTCAAGGATTCGTTCCGCTTTATCACTGGTTCTGGGCATACGATCTCCTCCTAACACAGATTTACAAAAATATAATAGCACAAATGAACGGAAAAGAAAAGGGTATTTTTCAAAAAAGTTGTAAAAATTTACGTCCGAACTGCGTAGGATGGAGGGAAAGGAGCGGTGCGGATGGAAAATTACGATGTGCAGTTGGAGCAGCGGGTGTGGAAAAGGGTGCTGGGCAGCGATGAAAAGCCCCGGCTTCAGACCATGGCGGCGGAGGAGCAGGCCCAGGCAGCGGTGTTTCTGATGCTGTCGCGGATGGCCCAGGGGCCGGAGAAGGCCAAGCTGAAGCGGCTTTTTGAGGAGGAGCGGATCCACGCCCGGCGGCTGAAGGGCATCGCCCTGGCGGGGGAGGGAACGGCCCTGTCCGTGCAGACGGCGGCCCCGGAGAATGAGCGGGCGGAAACAGGGCTGCGCAAATGCTACGGGCGGACCCTGAAGGCCATCGCCGCCTATGAGGCCTGGAGCGCCGACCCGGAGTTTGGCTGTGTATTCCGGCGGATGGCGGCGGAGGAAGCGGAGCATGCCGCCCTGATCATGGAGCTTCTGGGCAGCCTGGGCCGGTGATGGGGG
>CAZHEG010000379.1:0-1243 GCA_964531435.1 uncultured Oscillospiraceae bacterium
TTCGCCTTGGTCGGGATGACAACGCTTGTGGTAACCGTAAGATAAACTGAAATTTGAAATCCCTTGCCATATCCCAGCGGACCGCCTTCCGGCGGTCCGCTTTTTGCATAAATTCCCCCAACCGCGGCAGACTAAGGAAAACACAGCGGAGGTAAAATTATGCTTTTATCCTACATCCGCACCATCGCGCTGTACCTGGTGCTGATCGCCGTGGTTCGGCTGATGGGCAAGCGGCAGATCGGCGAGATGGAGCCGTCGGAATTTGTGGTGACCATGCTGGTGGCGAACCTGGCGGCTATCCCCATGCAGGACGGGGGCATCCCCCTGTATTCCGGCCTGGTGCCCATTCTGACGGTGCTGGGGACGGAGCTGGTGCTGTCGGCGCTGTGCCTGCAGTCGGTGCCCTTCCGGCGGCTGATGTGCGGCAAGCCGGTGATCCTCATCGAAAACGGGAAGATCCTGCTGGAGAATCTGCGCCGCACCCGGGTGACCCTGGACGAGCTGACGGAGCTGCTGCGGCAGAGCAACATTCTCCGCCCGGAAACGGTGCAGTACGCCATTCTGGAGACCAACGGAAACCTTTCCGTTTTCCCCTACCCCAAATACAAGCCGGCCCCCGCCATGGATATCGGGCTGGAGCCAAAGCCCCAGCACCTGCCCTACACCATCATCGCCGACGGGTATGTATACCGGGACAATATGGCCCTGGCAGAGGTAGACGAAAAGTGGCTGGATAAGACTCTGGCGGACCGAAAAACCACGGTGCCGGAAACCCTGCTGCTGATGGTGGATGAAACGGGCCGGGTCATCTGGCAGCCAAAAGAGGTGGACGCATGAAACGAATGTGGATCGGAGCAGGCATCCTGCTGGTACTGCTGGCCATGGGCATCGCCCTGACAGTGGCCTTTAACGCCCTCCACCTGCCCCTGGCAGAGAAGATCTCCGCCGCCGCTGACGCAGCCCTGGCGGGGGATTGGGACACGGCGGAGCGAAACACGGAGGAAAGCCGGAAAAGCTGGGATTCCTTCCGAAAACTCACCGCCTCCTTTGCCGACCACGAGCCCCTGGAGGAGATGGATGGGCTGCTGGCCCAGCTCCAGGTGTGGCTGTGGCTGCGGGAGCCGGAGGAATTCGCCGTTACCGCGGCGGAGATCTCCAGCCTGGCCCAGGCCATTGCCGAATCCCAGAGCCTGACCTGGTGGAGCCTGCTGTGAGAGGAAACGTAAATTGGGGTTTATCGTGC
>CAZHEG010000380.1:0-1239 GCA_964531435.1 uncultured Oscillospiraceae bacterium
CGAAGATCTATGCCATGTTCACCCTGCTGTTCCTGCTGATCTTCGTGCTGATGGTCATTATGAACCTGCTGCAGCTGCGCGCCGACAAGAAAAAGGTCCGCCAGCTGGGCAAAGGGTAAGGAGGGACTGCCATGAGAAAACTCCTTGCTTTGCTGCTGGCTGCGGTGCTGGCGGCGGGAATTCTGGGCGGCTGCCAGGATGATCCCGGCACCTCCACCGGCCAGATCACCCTGAATATCTACAACTGGGGCCAGTATATTTCCGACGGAAGCGACGGATATCTGGATGTCATCGCCGCCTTTGAGGAAAAATACCCCCACATCAAGGTGAATTATTCCACCTTCGACTCCAATGAGATCATGTACACCAAGCTGGCCGCCGGCGGCATCACGGTGGACCTGATCATTCCGTCGGACTATATGATCGCCCGGATGATCGACGAGGGGATGCTGCTGGAGCTGGATTTCGACAACATTCCCAACTATCAGTATATCGACGAGACCTTCCGCAACACCGCCTATGACCCGGAGAACCGGTATTCCGTCCCCTATGCCTGGGGCACGGTGGGCATCATCTATAACACCAAGTATGTGGATGAGGCTGACGTCACCGGCTGGGAGCTGCTGTGGAACGAAAAGTACGACGATAAGATCCTGATGTTCGACAACTCCCGGGATGCCTTCGGAATCGCGTCGCTGCTGCTGGGTTACAGCATCAACACCACCGATGAAGAGGAGCTCCGGGCCTGTGCCAAGCTGCTGGGGGAGCAGAAGCCCTACGTCCAGCAGTACGTCATGGACCAGATCTATGACCTGATGGAAAACGAGGAAGCCTGGATCGCCCCCTACTACGCCGGTGACTACCTGATCATGGCGGAGGAGAACGAGGATCTGGCCTTCTACCTGCCTGAGGAGCAGGGCTTCAACCTGTTCATTGATGCCATGTGTATCCCCTCCTGCAGCAAGGAGAAGGAGGCCGCGGAGCTGTTCATCAACTTCATCTGCGATCCCGAGATCTCTGCCGCCAACCTGGAGTGGATCGGCTACGGCACCCCGCTGTCCGCCGCCAAGGAATACATGGACGAGGAAACGGTCTCTGACCCGGTGGCCTATCCCAGTGACGAGGTCCTGGAAAAGGGCACCAGCTACAACTATCTCCCCCCGGCGATCTCCCGGTTTATGGAGAGCCTGTTCCTGAGGGTCCGAATTGGATAACAAAATTCAGAGCGCGCTGCGGCAA
>CAZHEG010000381.1:0-1225 GCA_964531435.1 uncultured Oscillospiraceae bacterium
AGAGCGACTACTGCCAGTGCTGCGGCTACGACGGCGAGATCGAGATCCGCGAGGACGACGGCAAGCTGGTGTGGGTCTGCCCCAACTGCGGCAATACCGACCAGAGCAAGATGAACGTTGCCCGCCGCACCTGCGGCTACATCGGCACCCAGTACTGGAACCAGGGTAGGACCCAGGAGATCAAGGACAGAGTGCTGCACCTGTAATAAAACCAAAGAGCGGTCCGGTCGGACCGCTCTTTTTGTGTGTGGTTCAAATTTGCAAATATCCGAAAACGCTGTCATCCCATTCGGTTGCTTGGGATGACAACTCTTGCGGCAGCCGTAAAATACCCACGTCATTGCAAGGCCCTTCGGGGCCGTGGCAATCTCCCGGTACAACGCCGGAGGTGCTGTGCGGTGGGATAGATGGTACCAGGAGATTGCCACGTCGGGCATACGCCCTCCTTGCAATGACGTGTGTTTTCAGGGGTGTGCGGCAGGGGGAAGATATCCGCCCCTACATTGTTGTATAGCACATCTTAGAGATAATTAGAAAGGGCGCGTCCGGTTGGACGCGCCCCTTGGCGTTATTCAATGCCCTGCTGGCCAACCGCGAAGCTGATCCACTGGGCCCACACGGTGTAATAGCTGGCATAGAGATGGCAGCCGTCGCCGGTGATATTGGAATAGAGGAAGCCGTCGGCGTTGGTGAAGTATTCATTCACGTCGATGAAGTAAATGCTCTCACCGTCTGCCAGGGCGGCAAGCTTGCTGTTAAGGGTATTGATGTTGTCGGGCTGGAAGTGGGACTTGGAGCCCGCGTACTTCTCTGTGACCATCATGATGCCCTGGATGACGATCTCAGCCTCGGGCTGATACTGCTGAATCAGGGCGATCAGGTTTTTATAGGCCTTGACCAGGGTGGTATGGGCATAGCCGCACTCGTTGATGCCCAGATTGATGAACACCTTGCCGTATTCCCGGCTGGCGAGGAGAGTCTCCAGCTTCTGGGAGGAGAAATTCTTGTCCGCGCAGCTGCGCTCATCCACGTTGAACACGGACATGCCCACGCTGCAGAAGTATTCCGCATTGCCGCTGCGGGCGTAGTCACGCAGGCCAACGGTCCGGGAGTCGCCGATGAACAGAACGTCGTTGTACCAGTCATCGGGTACGGCACCCTCGGAGAAGTCATAGCCGGGATACTTGTAGCCCTTGTCGGTGGTGCTGGGGGTAGTGGGCTTGGT
>CAZHEG010000382.1:0-1213 GCA_964531435.1 uncultured Oscillospiraceae bacterium
TCCTACGGTGACTTGTCCGAAAACTCCGAGTACGATGCCGCCAAGAACGAGCAGGCAAAGCTCTACGGCCGCATTGCCGAGATCGAGGACGTGCTGTCCCATGCCGTCATCATCGAGGACGAGAACGAAGCCACCGGCCGCGTGGGCCTGGGCTGCACCGTGGTCGTGGAGGATGAGAGCGGCAAGCAGTTCTCCTACCGCATCACCGGCTCCCAGGAAGCCAACCCCATGCAGTTCAAGCTGTCCGACGATTCCCCCTTCGGCCGTGCCGTCGTGGGCAAGTCCGCCGGAGACACCTTCAATGTAAACGCACCCGCCGGTTCCTACACCATGAAGGTGGTCAGCGTTTCCCGCGAGGGCTGAGCCATGGCAAAGTTTGTACCCCAGGCTGAGCTGCCCGTATCCGAGCAGGCCCAGATCCGCCGCGACAAGCTGGCCGAGCTGCGTGCCGAGGGCCGGGATCCCTACGTGCAGACCAAGTTTGATTTCGACACCTATTCCGCTGACATCAAGGCGGATTATGAAGGCTATGAGGGCAAGACCGTCCGTCTCGCAGGCCGCCTGATGAGCAAGCGCGGCCAGGGCAAGGTCATGTTTTGCGATATGCAGGACAATGCCGGCCGCATCCAGCTGTTCGTCAAGATCGACGAGCTGGGCGAGGAGGAGTATGCCCGCTTCAAGAAGAATGACATCGGCGATATCGTCGGTGTTTCCGGCGAGGTATTCAAGACCAAGACCGGTGAGATCTCCGTCCGCGTGAAGGAGGTCACCCTGCTCTCCAAGAGCCTGCTGCCCCTGCCTGAAAAGTACCACGGCCTGACGGATAAGGAAGCCCGCTTCCGCCAGCGCTATGTGGACCTGATGGTGAACCCTGAGGTGAAGAAGAATTTCGTCATCCGCTCCAGATTCATCAAGCATATGCGCAATTATCTGGACAACATGGGTTATATCGAGGTGGAGACCCCTGTCCTCAACACCATCGCCGGCGGTGCCTCCGCCCGTCCCTTCATCACCCACCACAATACGCTGGACATTGATATGTACATGCGCATCGCCACCGAGCTGCCCCTGAAGCGGCTCATCGTCGGCGGCATGGACCGGGTCTATGAGATCGGCCGGATCTTCCGCAATGAGGGCATGGATCCCAAGCACAACCCCGAGTTCACCACCGTGGAGCTGTATCAGGCTTACGCCGACTTCCACGATATGATGG
>CAZHEG010000383.1:0-1208 GCA_964531435.1 uncultured Oscillospiraceae bacterium
AATTCCGGCTCGGAGGTGATGATATATTTCTTCCAGCCGTCGGCGTACTTCACGTGGCGGCCAAAGGCGGCGTAAAGCTGCTGGGCGCTCTTCTGCTCCATCATACGCTGACCGTAGGGGGGATTGCAGATCATCACGCCGCTGTCCGAGGGCAGGCTCATCTTGGTGGCGTCGCCGTCCCGGAATTCGATGATGTCCCCTACCCCGGCCTTGCGGGCATTGGACATGGAAAGGGAAATGCACTTGGGGTCATTGTCAGAGCCCAGAATCCGGTAATTGCCCTTGAATTCCCGGTCCATGGCCTCGCCCCGGGCGTCCTGCCACAGCTTGGCGTCCATCCAGGCGAAGCTTTCCGCGGCGAAGCGGCGGCGCAGGCCCGGCGCCCGGTTCTTGGCGATGAGGGCGGCCTCGATGGGAATGGTGCCGCTGCCGCAGAAGGGATCCCAGATGAAATCCCGGCCCCGGTACTTGGTGAGCATCACCATGGCGGCAGCCAGAGTCTCCCGCAGGGGGGCATCGTTGCCGATGGCCCGGTAGCCCCGCTTGTGCAGGCCTACGCCGGAGGTATCCAGGTACAGCTGCACCCGGTCATTCATAATGGAAAACTGGAGCTGGTATTTGGCCCCGGTCTCCGGCAGCCACTGAACGCCGTAGCGTTCCCCCAGCCGCCTGGAGGCGGCCTTTTTGATGATGGCCTGGCAGTCCGGCACGCTCATCAGCTTGGAGTTCAGGCAGTGGCCCTTCACGGGGAACTGTCCGTCCATGGGGATGTAGTGCTCCAGCTCGGTGTGGTATACCCCCTGGAAGAGCTGCTCGAAGGTGGTAGCCTCGAAATCCGCCAGCACGATGAGCACCCGTTCGCCGGTGCGCAGGTTCAGGTTGGCCCGGGCCAGGGCCAGCTCGTCGCCGGAAAACAGCACCCGGCCGTTCTCTACCCGGACGTTTTCGATATCCAGCCGGCGCAGCTCGTCGCCGGCGATGCCCTCCAGTCCAAACAGGGTGGGGACAGCAAATTCAAAATTCGACATAGTTCCTCCGTTTCTGTGACCTTCTCCCTGGGGAGAAGGTATATCACGGGATGATTTTCGTTTTTTTCAAATACCGCTCCTGCTCGGAAAAGACGCAGCCGCAGTATTTCTGCATATAAAAGCCGTGCTCCCGGGCAAAGGTCTGACCGTCCCGGAAATAGGGGCGGAAATCCCGGTACA
>CAZHEG010000384.1:0-1204 GCA_964531435.1 uncultured Oscillospiraceae bacterium
AGAATACCACGAAGCAGCCTGATTTGCAAGGGTAAAATACGCATCTGTTCATCTGTCCGGCGGAGCGGTTTTCAGGAAAAAGGACGGGCCGTGACGAATAGAGTTGCACCGGAGGTGATCAAAATGCTGACGGCAGTATGGCTGATGCTCAGCAGCTTTCTGTGCTCCCTGCAGCTGAGCACCGGGAAATTTCCCCCGCCCCTGACGGCCGCGGAGGAGCGGTACTATCTGGAGCGGTCAGCCCAGGGCGACCTGGAGGCCCGGAATATCCTCATCGAGCGGAATCTCCGTCTGGTGGCCCATATCATGAAGAAATACTACACCCAAACGTCGGATCAGGAGGATCTGATCTCCATTGGCACCATCGGGCTGATCAAGGGGATCACCACCTTTGACATCTCGAAGGGGGCGCGGCTGGCGACCTATGCCGCCCGGTGCATTGAAAACGAGATCCTGATGCACTTCCGCTCCCAGCGCAAGAGCGCACAGGATGTGTCCCTTTCCGATTATATCGAAACGGGAACCGACGGGGCGGCCCTGTCCCTGATGGACGTGGTGGGGGAGGATGAGGACCTGCTGGAAACGGTGACGGCCCGCCAAAGGGTCCAGCAGGTGCGCCAGGCGGTGGCCCAGTGCCTGACGGAGCAGGAGCAGCAGGTGATCTGCATGCGCTACGGCCTGGCGGGCTTCGCCCCGAAGCGCCAGCGGGAGGTGGCAGACGCAGTGGGCATCAGCCGCAGCTATGTATCCCGCATTGAGAAGCGGGCGCTGGAGAAGCTGCAAAAATTCCTGGGGGAATGAACCGGGGCGCAAAATGACCGGGCATCCGTTTGGATGCCCGGTATGTATTACTTTTTAATGGCACCGGTGCCGCCTTCCACCACGCCGTCCCGGCGGAGCACCGCCAGAATGGTGCCGAGGAAGCACCTGCAGTCGAAAAGAAAGCTGAGCTTTTCCACATATTCCCCGTCCAGCCTGGCCTTGACGGGGATCTCCAGCTCGTCCCGGCCGTTGATCTGGGCCCAGCCGGTGAGACCGGGGCGGATGTCGTTGGCGCCGTATTTATCCCGCTCGGCGATCAGGTCGTCCTGGTTCCACAGGGCGGGGCGGGGGCCGATGATGCTCATTTTTCCGGTGAGAATGCAGAAGATCTGGGGCAGCTCGTCGATGGAAAGCTTGCGGTAGACCTTGCCCACGGGGGTGA
>CAZHEG010000385.1:0-1201 GCA_964531435.1 uncultured Oscillospiraceae bacterium
CCAGGTTACGACTTTATTTTTGAAAAGGGCTTTCAAATGCCGCAATTTTGTTGTATACTATGCAGGAACGGAGGCGATGGTGTGAAACCGATCATCAAATGGCCCGGCGGCAAATCGAGAGAAATTGAAAAGATCGCGCATCTGATTCCAGATTTTGATCGCTATGTAGAGCCCTTTTTCGGCGGCGGTGCCCTCTATTTCCATTTGGCACCGAAGGCCGCGGCGATCAACGATATATCCGAATCCCTGATGCAGTATTACGACCTGGTCAAAGCCCAGGACGAGACCCTGCACCAGCTGCTCCTGTGTTACCATGACAGCTTCAGCAGCCTTGTTGGGGAATGTGAACGGGAGCTTCCGGCTCTCATTCACCTCTTCTTCCGGCTGAAGGAAGGTTCCATCGGCAAAAAGGAGCTCCACGATGCCCTGGAGCCCATGATCCGCGGTCTCTCCGGCAAGCTGGGTTCCGGCTTCAGCGAAAAGCTCCTGCTGGACAAAGAAGCCTTCGACGCCCACATCCACAAGGCCGTGGAGGACAAGCTCCTGCGGACCGTTTCCAATGACATCAAAAAGCCCTTTGATTCCGCCGACCTGTGCGAAAACCTGATCACCGGATTTACCGGCGGATATTATATGTATTTCCGCCAGATCTTCAATGACATCAATCTGGGAAAGGCTCAGGAGCTCTCCATCCAGTACCGGACGGCGAATTTCTACTTCATTCGGGAATACTGCTACGGCTCTATGTTCCGCTATAACGCGGACGGCGAGTTCAACATCCCCTACGGCGGAATGTCCTACAACCGCAAGGATATGGGCGCAAAGATCGATAACATGTTCAACCCCGAGGTGGCCCGGCTGTTCTCCGAAACGGAGATCCACTGCACCGACTTTGAGGATTTTCTGGAGAAGGTCAGTCTGACCGAGCGGGATTTCATGTTCCTGGATCCGCCCTACGATACGGATTTCTCCGATTACGAGGGCAAGGATTTCACCAAATTCGACCAGGAGCGGCTGGCGCAGGCCCTGAAAAAGACCCCCGCCAAGTTCATCCTGGTGATCAAAAACACGGAGTTCATCCACAGCCTGTACGAAAAGGATTTCCGGATCCTCAGCTTTGACAAGCAGTACACCTACAATGTCCGCAGCCGGAACGACCGGGGCGCGGAACACCTGATCATAACAAACCTCCCGGTTTAAC
>CAZHEG010000386.1:0-1200 GCA_964531435.1 uncultured Oscillospiraceae bacterium
CATGGAGTCGTTGATGCCCAGCTCACGGCACTCCTCCAGGGTTTTGTTGTGGTGATCCCGGATGGTATCGGCAAAGCCCATGCCGATGGCCAGATGGCAGGCGGCGTTCTCATCGAACAGGGTGTTGTAGAACAGCAGACCGCTCTCGGAAATGGGGCTGGCCTGGGGCACCAGGGCGCACTCGCCCAGATACCGGGCACCCTCGTCCATATTCAGGATGGTCTCCAGCAGCTCCGCGCCCACTTCAGCCCCGGACTCCACCACCTTGCCGTTTTCAAAGCGCATATAGAATTTGTCAATGAGCTGACCGTTGTAGCTCAGAGGCTTGGTGGAGTAGACGATGCCCTCGGCCTGGCCCTTCATGGGGGAGATAAAGCACTCCTCCGTAGGGATGTTGGGGTTGAAGAAGACACCCTGCTTGGTCTCCTCTCCGCCGCCGCAGAAGATGGCCTCAGGAATCATTCCCACAGTCAGATCTGTGCCGTTTCCGGCGGTGTAGTGCAGCTTTTCGATGCCCAGGCTGTTGAGGTAATCGCATCTTGCCTTCAGGTCGGCGTTGTGCTCTGCCCAAGCCCCAACGGAATCCTCATTCACCCGGGATGCAGACAGAATGGCCTCCCACAGCTTCTCCATGGCGGCGCCGGTGCGCTCACCGGGGAACACCTTTTTGGCCCATGCCTTGCCGGGAACAGCGGCGATGCACCACTGGTACTTGCCCTCCCGCGCATCGGAATAGGGCTTAATAATGGGATAGGACATCTGTCTGGCCTTTGCCAGCTTGGCGGTATTCATGCCCTTCAGGCCGTCAGGATCCTCGGAGGTGAGGTAAAGGGTAGCGGGCAGCGTATCGGTGTAGTGCTGCATCCGGGCCTTTTCCCATTCCTTAACGGTGCCCATGGTCTTAACGCTCTTGTAGCGCACATGGATCTTGTCCAGCGGCTGATAGTCCCACTGAACGGTGACCTCTCTGGCCTTTGCCTTGTAGCATTCCTCAACCACCATCTGCACAAATTCCGGCTGGTCAAGCTGGGCGCGGACGATGATATCCTGGCCCTTCTGAACATTCAGGCCGCAGCGGACGATGAGCTTCGCGTATTCACGCAAAACGGTTTTCTTCATAATTGGTACTCCCCTTTCCGGTTTTCGCCTATCGTAGCAGATTTTTGCGAAAAGGTCAATGACTGTTGCATTGTTTTGCAA
>CAZHEG010000387.1:0-1194 GCA_964531435.1 uncultured Oscillospiraceae bacterium
ACCATCTTGGCCTTGTCCCGGACGCCGATCTGGCGCAGCTCGATGCGGGTGTGGAAAATGGAGGCCAGATTCTTGACCAGCTCCCGGAAATCCACCCGCTCGTCGGCGGTGAAGAAGAAGAGGATCTTGCTGCCGTCGAAGGCCACCTCGGCGGAGACCAGCTGCATATCCAGGCCGTGCTCGGCGATCTTCTGCAGGCAGATGTCGTAGGCCCGCTTTTCCTTGGCCCGGTTCTCGGAGATGATCTTCTCGTCCTGGGCGGTGGCAATGCGCAGCACGCAGCGCAGGGGGGACACCACATCCCGCTCGGGGATGGTGTGGTTGCCGCCGGCGCAGATACCGAATTCGGCACCCCGGGCGGTATCGATGATGACGTGGTCACCCTGCTTCAGCTGCAGGCCGTTGGGATCAAAAAAGTAGATCTTCTGCCCGGGGCGGAACTGGATGTCCACCACCTCGATGGCAGTCTGTTTTGTTTCTTCCATGGTATTGCTCCTTGTATCGTCTGCCGTCGCCCGGTCGGGGCGGCGGAATGGTTTCGTTATCGCAGCTCCCACACCAGCCAGCCGCAGACGGCGGCGGGGGAAACGTTGCCCTGGGCGTATTCGCAGGCCTTCTTCAGGGCGGTGATGGCCTTCATCAGATCCTGGGGGGAGCGCCGGGTGCCGATGTCCCGGGCCAGGGCGCTGATGGCACTGCGGGTGGACCGGTAGGCAAGGCCGCTTTCCAGCAGCTGGACCCAGCTCTCCAGAACAGGGATCAGCTGGTCCCGCTTCCATTTTTCCATGGGGACCAGAACTCTGGTCAGGGCCAGGGCATCACGGCCGGCGTAGGCGGCGGCAAAATCCAGGGTCTGCTGGGGAAGCGCGGCGCCCTCGCTGAGGAGCTGCTTTGCCTGGCCCAGAAATCCGCCGCTTTGGGCCGCCGCGGCGGCAATATCCTCGGCGGAGGCGGAGGGGAAGTCCTTTCGCAGGGCGGCGGTAAGGGTGTTTTCGTCCAGGGGACACAGCGCCAGCTCGGTGCAGCGGGAGCGGACGGTGGGAAGCAGCCGCTCGGGATTGTCGGTAATGAGGATGAACACGCCGTAGTGGGGCGGCTCCTCCAGCACCTTCAGCAGGGCGTTCTGGCTGGGCAGGCCCATATCCTGGGCCCGGGGGAACAGGTAAATTTTGTGGTCGGCCTCGTTGGGCTGGA
>CAZHEG010000388.1:0-1191 GCA_964531435.1 uncultured Oscillospiraceae bacterium
AATATATGGATATGACTCTGGCATCCTGCCGTGAATTTGTTTCTGTCCTGGCCTCTGATGCTCCCGCCCCCGGCGGCGGCGGTGCTGCCGCGCTGGTTGGTGCCATCGGCACTGCCCTGGGCAACATGGTGGGCTCCCTCACCGTTGGCAAGAAGAAGTATGCCGAGGTGGAGGCTGAGATCATCGCCCTGAAGGCCAAGTGCGACGCCCTGCAGAAGGAGCTGCTGGACCAGGTGGAAGCCGACGAAGTGAACTTCCTGCCCCTGGCCAAGGCCTACGGCATCCCCAAGGATGACCCCAACCGTGACGCCGTCATGGAGGAGGCCACCCTCATTGCCTGCTCTACCCCCATGCACATCATGGAGCTGTGCTGCGAGGCGATTGAAGCCATCGCCGTCTTTGCCGCCAAGGGCAGCCGCCTGGCTGTTTCCGATGCCGGCTGCGGCGCCGTGTGCTGCAAGGCTGCCCTGCAGGCCGCTTCCCTGAATGTTTTCATCAACACCAAGACACTGAAGAACCGTGAAAAGGCGGAGGAGCTGAACTCCAAGGCCCTGGGCATGATGGCAAAGTACTGCCCCATGGCCGACGAGATCTTCAACACCGTCAAGGCCGGCTTCGGCGTGTAAGCGGCAACAACTTGCCCCCCCGCATTTATGAGGGGGGTGGCCCGAAGGGCCGGGGGGAGCAGGTCAAGACTTGTTCCGAACTCCCCCAGTCATAATTGCCTGAAACCGGCAATTATGACAGCCCCCTCTTAAAAGCGGGGGCCAAGGCGGCCGGTGGCCGCATTTTATGAAAAGATTTGGAGGAAATATACTATGGCTAAAAGATTACTGGGCAAGGAAGTCAACGAGGCCATCGTTGCCAACCTGCTGGAGCGCACCACCGCTCTGCGCGCCAAGGGCGTTGTTCCCACTCTGGGTATCATCCGCGTCGGCGCAAACCCCTCTGACCTGAGCTACGAAAAGGGCGCTACCACCAAGGGCGAGCAGGTCGGTGTGGAGGTCAAGAAGTTCGAGCTGCCCGAGGATGCCACCAAGGAGCAGGTCCTGGCCATGATCGACCAGGTCAACGCTGACGATTCCATCCACGGCGTGCTGATGTTCCGTCCCCTGCCCAAGCACCTGAAGAACGATCAGAACGAGATCTGCAACCGTCTGGATCCCAAGAAGGACGTGGACTGCATGACCC
>CAZHEG010000389.1:0-1183 GCA_964531435.1 uncultured Oscillospiraceae bacterium
TCGCCTTGATCCAGGAATTCCACCTCATAGCGGCCGTCGCTCTGCAGGTGCTTGAAGTTGCCCATGACCTCGCTGACCTGGCCCATCACCGCGAAGGTGTTGGGGAAGGAGCGGATGATGGAGCTGAGAGCCGCCACCTGAGTGCGGTTCACCACGCAGATCAGGATGCTGGTCTCCCGGCCCAGGTACATTCCCTTGGCGGGGATCAGGGTTGCGGAGTGGTGCAGCTGGTGGATAATGGTTTCGGCGATCTCCTGGGGGTGGTCGGTGATGATCTCGAAGCGGACGGCGCTGCGGCCGTTCTTCACCATCTTATCGGAAACGGTGGAGGAAGTGAAGCTGTACAGGATGCACAGGATCACCGGCTCCAGCTTGTAGTCGTACACGAAGTAGCTCATCAGGGCGACGATCACGTTCAGGGTCATGATGAGGAAGATGATGTTCTTCTCGGGATTTTTCTTGTGGATCAGGGCGGCGATGAAGTCGGTGCCGCCGGTGTAGGCGCTGCAGCGCACCAGCAGGGAGTAGCAGCTGCCGTAAATAATACCGGCAACCAGAGGTCCGAGGATGGTGCTGGTGCCGGTGTCGGTGGCATATGCGAAGGCACTCAGATCCACCCGGTCCAGAATCAGCAGCGCCAGGGAGAAGGTCACCGTGTACACCATGGACCGCACCGCCAGGGGCCGGCTGACTTTGATGAAAACCAGCACCGCCAGGGGGATGTTGATCAGCAGGCTCATGTAGCCGACGGAGATGCCGGTCATGTACTGGATCATGGTGCAGATGCCGTTCAGTCCCGCGGGAGCGAAGGAATTCGGGAAGATGAAAAGCTGATAATTCAGGGCACAAACCAGGGCAATACCGATGATTACCAGATAAGTCAGAACTTTTTTCATAAAAGTGCCTCGACATGAAATATGAAAATTGGATGTGAAAAGAGGAACCGCCAGATGCCGATTCCCTTTTACACACTATACCACAGGATTTGACAGCGGTCAATACCGCACTTTGCCAATTTTGTTTGACTTTCTCCCGCTGCCATGGTAAAATACTCACAATATGAAGCCGCAGGGGTGTCCTCCGCTCCCTGCTGTCACCTCAGGGTAGGTTTTCCCTCCCTGGTGTCGTTGTAAGAATGTAGGGGCGAACTGTGTTCGCCCGCGGGCGGTCAAAGACCGCCCCT
>CAZHEG010000390.1:0-1182 GCA_964531435.1 uncultured Oscillospiraceae bacterium
GGGCTTGTCGCCCAGACGCATCACAGTACCCTTGCCGAAGCTCTTGTCGATCTGAGCCAGAGCGGTCTGCAGCGCCTTCTTCTTATCGGATGCGGGGGTGGGGGCCTCGTAGGCAGTCTTTTTCGTAGCCATATTGATCATCCTTTCAGCTGTGCGATCACAGCTCTTTCTGTATCGTTATAATCTCTGGAGCGCTCCAGAATGGTATATCCGTTTTGTTCCAGGATGGCGCAAACGTCATCCCCCTGATCCTCTCCGAATTCAAAGCAGAGGTAGCCGCCATCATTCAGGGCCGCCTTGTAATTTTCGGCGATGGCACGGTAAAAAACCAGGCCGTCATCGCCGCCATGCAGTGCCAAATGGGGCTCAAAGTCCTTTACACTGACCGGGAGGGTCTTCATCTCTTCCGTGGTGATATAGGGTGGGTTGGAAACGATCAGATCGTATTTTCCCAGAAACGCGGTGGGCTTTGCCAGGGCATCCGCCTGAACGGCGGCAACCTTCCCGGAGAGATGATTCAGCTGGATGTTCTTCTTTGCCACTGCCAAAGCATCCTTGGAAATATCCGCCAGGGTCACACGGGCATCCTTTACCCGGCTGGCAATGGCCAGACCGATGCAGCCGGAGCCGGTGCAAAGATCCAGAATCCTGGGATCCTTATCCAAAAACAGCGCCTTGTTAATAGCCAGGGACGCAACGGCGCAGGTGTCATCCCGGGGGATCAGCACCGCCGGACTGACCTTCAGCTTCAGGCCGTAAAACTCCCACTCCCCCAGCACATAAGCCAGGGGCTCCCCTGCCTTGATGCGCTTTACCGCGCTGCTAAGCTCTTCACCGATCTGCTCGGATGCGTACAGCTGCTGGTCCCGCAGAAGCTCCGCATGGGTCTTCCCGGTGACAAAACAGATCAGCTGCCGGGCCAGCATGGCGGCATACTGGGCATCCTCCGTCTCCAGCAGCTCCCGGCGAACATCCAGATAAAGCTGTGCGTAGGTCTTTACCACCGGTCAGCACCCTCCTGCTCCGGAAGCACTGCCTTCAGGGCGGCAATGCCCACCTCGATCATGGAGTCATCCGGCTCGTTGGTGGTAAAATTCTGCATCCACATGCCGGGCGCGGTGAGGATCCGGGTGAATTTATTGTCATGCCTGCCCGCCCAACGGTTGATTTCGTAGGTAACAG
>CAZHEG010000391.1:0-1181 GCA_964531435.1 uncultured Oscillospiraceae bacterium
TTCTTTGCACCCATTCTTCTCAGTCTGATCTTAACCATGAGTTTCACCTCCAAAAATATTTCAAAAAAGTTATATATCGCAAAGCCAATTGCTTTTAACGAACGGATTGTTTCCCGACGACAAATAATCAGAAGCCGGGGAAGCCAGGGAAGCCGCCCATTCCGCGGCTCATGCGCTTCATCTTCTTTCCGGCACCGGGGCCGGAGAACTGCTTGATGAGCTTTTGCATCTGCTCAAAGGATTTCAGAAGCTTGTTCACGTCCTCCACCTTGACACCCGCGCCGGCAGCGATACGCTTCTTCCGGGAGGCGGCAATGATGTGGGGCTTTTCCCGCTCCTCGGGGGTCATGGACAGGATGATGGCCTCGGTCCGGGACATGGCCTTGGGATCCAGCTTCACGCCCTTGAGGCTCGCGCCGCCGGGCATCTGGGCCAGAATATCCTCCATGGAGCCCATACCCTTGAGCTGGACCAGCTGGTCGTAATAATCCTGCAGGGTGAAGCGGTTGGACTTCAGCTTCTCCTCCATCTCGGCGGCCTTCTTGGCGTCGTATGCCTTTTCGGCCTTTTCGATGAGGCTCAGCACATCGCCCATGCCCAGGATCCGGCTTGCCATCCGGTCCGGGTGGAAGGTTTCGATGTCCTCCAGCTTTTCGCCCATGCCGGCGAACTTGATGGGCTTGCCGGTGATGGCACGGACAGACAGGGCCGCGCCGCCTCTGGCGTCGCCGTCCAGCTTGCTGAGCATGACGGAGTCGATATCCAGCCACTCGTTGAAGCTCTGGGCCGCGTTGACCGCGTCCTGACCGGTCATGGCATCGACCACCAGCATGATCTCATCGGGCTTGACCGCAGCCTTGATGTTTTTCAGCTCCTCCATCAGGACTTCGTCCACGTGAAGGCGGCCGGCGGTGTCCAGGAACACCATGTCATGGCCGTGCTGGCGGGCGTAGAGCACCGCCTCCTTGGCGGTTTCCACAGGATTTTGTGTACCCCGGTCAAAAACGGGGATGTCCAGCTTCTCACCGCAGACCTTCAGCTGGGTGATGGCGGCGGGACGGTAGATATCGCAGGCCACCAGCAGGGGGTTGCGGCCCTGACGCTTCATCAGGCCGGCCAGCTTGCTGCCGTTGGTGGTCTTACCCGCACCCTGCAGACCCACCAGCATAACCACGGTGGGG
>CAZHEG010000392.1:0-1178 GCA_964531435.1 uncultured Oscillospiraceae bacterium
AAGGGGCGTTCCTTCGGACACATATTTCTTTCTTTTTATATTATTTCCCACAGATCATTGGACTTTTATAAACTTTATGATATACTGGTATTGTTACCCCCCAAAAATACAGTAAGGAGATATATCATGGCCGAATTTTTGAAACTGGACCCCAGCAGCCTGGTTGCCCTGCATGAGCAGAACCCCGATCTGGTGAGCTATAACGTGGAGTTCGCCGAGGTCACCGGCGGTACCTTCTGGAAGGCTTATACCCCCGAGCAGATCGCCGGCACCGAGCCCTTCTACGTAGAGCCCTCCGCAGACGGCATCGCCGCCATGTACAAGGACCTGATGCAGGTGTATCCTCCCATCGACCTGTACAATCCCAAGCTTCGCAAGCTGACCAAGGACCTGGGCACCACCTGGTGCCGTGTTTCCGGTACCTGGGCAACCAAGACCTACTACGACTTTGACGGCGAGTATGCCGACGGCACTGTGCCCGAAGGCTATCTGAACGTGCTGACCAAGGAGCAGTGGATCGGCGTTCTGGACTTCGTCAAGGCCTGCGACCTGAAGCTGATGGTCTCCGTTGCCAACTGCCCCGGCCTGCACTCTGCCGAGGAGCCCTGGCCCTCCACCGAGGCGGAAAAGCTGTTCTCCCTCTCCAAGGCCTACGGCGTGCCCATCCTGGCCGCTGAGTTCGCCAATGAGCCCAACATGATGGAGGACACCGGCTTCCCCAAGGGCTACAAGGCGGAGCACTACCGCCGTGACGCCGACCTGTTCGCAAAGTGGCTGAAGGCCAACTACCCCGAGTGCCTGTACGTCGGCACCTCCGACACCGGCGGCGCAGACGTCAGCTTCGGCAAGAGACCCGAGCAGGGCACCGGCGGCGTGGAGCAGCTGGCCCGGGAAAGCGCTTCCTGCGATGACCTGTTCAACGGCCTGGAAGTTCCCGTGGATGTGTTCTCCTACCACTATTATAACGGCGTCTCCGACCGTCTGGCATCCGTCATGCCCACTGCCCACTGGTCCCCCGAAGAGGCCAGCGGCGAAGAATATCTGGATACCGCAATGTCCTTCTGCCGCGCCTATATCCCCTACCGTGACAAGTATGCCCCCGGCACCGAAATGTGGGTCACCGAATCCGGCGACGCAGGCGGCGGCGGTGACACCTGGGCTTCCACCTATCTGGATGT
>CAZHEG010000393.1:0-1170 GCA_964531435.1 uncultured Oscillospiraceae bacterium
TGGTAATCGATCCCTTGAATTGCTTGATTATCCTGGATATTGTAGGGGCGAACTGTGTTCGCCCGTTTTCATCGGCTGCAATGGTTAGGATCAGGTGAATGTGATCCGGCATGATGCAATACTTTTCCACACGAACAGCATCATATACGGTGTTCAGCTTTTGAATTTCATTATCCACGATGATTCCAATATCCGATAACGGAATATTGCCGGGCGAACACAGTTCGCCCCTACGGTCAGACCAGAAGATTTTCTCCCTGTTTGAGGTGCACACCGTAATGAAATATGCTCCAGGCGTGGAATAATCGTAATCATAAATACGAATGGATTTGCGTTTGGGTAGATTATCCATATACTTACCTCAATTGCGAATCAACTTATCAGCAAAGGCTTGGCCGATCGGTCAAGCCTTAAATATCTTTTTGAAAAATCCTTTTATTTTGCCTGTTGCTTTAAGTTGTGTGGGTTCACGGAACGGTTTATCTAACACCCAGGGCAATTCAAAAAAAGTATTTATTGAAATGGTAAAATATTCGCCGGTTTGTTCATTTGGAGAGGCGAAACCTTCGGTAATAACAAGGCTGAAGAATTGGCTATCGTGAATATCAATTTCATATTGCCCCATAGTTGTTACTTTGCCACATACCGTATAGTCAATACCAATATATTGAATCTTGTTATCCAATTCAAAACTCATACATTCATCGGGCTTTGATATATCAACTCCGAAATCAGATAAAAAGGATTCAAGTTTTGGGAATTTTCCGCCAATTTGGGCATAAAAGTTCTCACAACAATCACATTCGCAAAGAGAGTGTGTTTTATAATATTCTATTGTTTTCTCAATATCAACTTCAAATACATATTCGTCTTTATGAATCGTAATCATACTACCACCCCTCTTTGTTTTAATATACCACACCGCCGAATTAATGTAAATATTTTTTAAGGATAATGGGTACTAACTTGACGCCAGCAGAGGGCATGGTGCTGGGTACCGCGGCGAAGATGTTCACCATCGCAGGCCCGGTGATCGTGTATGGCCTGGCAGCCAGTGTGGTATATGGACTTATTTATTGGATAACAACATTACTCTAACAAAAAAGGCTTGACCAATGGTCAAGCCTTTCAATCACATTTCAAATATGTTCTTGTAATTCGAGTTGCTTC
>CAZHEG010000394.1:0-1167 GCA_964531435.1 uncultured Oscillospiraceae bacterium
GCTGGACACCTTGAAGCAGTGGATATCCGAAAGCAGCCGCATCGTCTTTTTCGGCGGCGCGGGCGTATCCACGGAATCCGGCATCCCGGATTTTCGCAGTGTGGATGGCCTGTACAGCCAGAAATTTGAATATCCCCCGGAAGCCATCATCTCCCACAGCTTTTATGAGCGCCGCCCGGACTATTTCTTCCGCTTTTACCGGGAGAAGATGCTGCCCCTGGGCTTCGAGCCCAACGTCACCCACCGGGTGCTGGCCCGCTGGGAAGAGGAGGGCAGGCTGTCCGCCGTGGTGACCCAGAATATCGACGGCCTCCACCAGAAGGCGGGCAGCAAAAGGGTGTACGAGCTTCACGGCTCCGTGCTGCGCAATTATTGCACCCGCTGCGGCGCTTTTCACAGTGCCGAGTTCATCCGGGATGGGGCAGGGGTGCCAAAATGCGCCTGCGGCGGCACGGTGAAGCCGGATGTGGTGCTTTACGAGGAATCGCTGGACGGGGATACCATTGAGAAGAGTGTCCGGGCCATTGAAAACGCAGACCTTCTCATCGTGGCGGGCACCAGCCTGACCGTCTATCCCGCCGCGGGGCTGATCCGCTATTACCGGGGGAACCGGCTGGTGCTGATCAACCGGGATGCCACGCTCTATGACGCCCAGGCGGACCTGGTATTCCACCGATCCCTGGGGGAGATCTTTTCACAACTGTAATCGGAACTGACCCGGCAGATTTGCCGGGTCACAGACTGTTAAAAAACCATCTGGCGCGGCAGCTCCCAAGGCCCCCTTGTGTAAAGGGGGCTGTCATTTTGCACTTGAAGTGCAAAATGACTGGGGGATTGTAATTGCAAAATGTTACGTATTCGCCGGAAATTTATTATAATCTATAACTTATTCTGCACAATCCCTCCGTCAGCCTGTTCGGCTGACACCTCCCTTTACACAAGGGAGGCTTTGGTGCAGAGCAAATACTTCACTTCTTCGACACGCTGTGACCCGGCGGATCTGCCGGGTCAGTTTTTTAGGTTGCTGTTTGTTGACAAAACGGTCTATTTGCGATGGACTAACAGCGGGGTCGATAAATGATAGACCAAAGAGGAGGAATGACGATGGATGACCGTAAGCTGGGCATGGTAGAGTACCGCTTCGCGGAGCTGCTGTGGAACCATGCC
>CAZHEG010000395.1:0-1160 GCA_964531435.1 uncultured Oscillospiraceae bacterium
ACCTGCCCCAGAGAGTATGCCGAGGGCTTCATCAAGATGATCTCCTGCATCACTCCCCATGTGGGCGAGGAGATCTGGCAGCTGCTGGGTCACGATCATACCATTGCCTTTGAGCCCTGGCCCACCTGGTCCGAGGAAAAGTGCAAGGATACCGAGATCAACATCGCCGTTCAGGTCAATGGCAAGATGCGCGGCACCGTGCTGATGGCAGCGGATCTGGATAATGACACCGTGGTGGCCAATGTCCTGGCCAACGAGAAGATCGCTGCGTTCCTTGCCAAGCAGGGCGGCAATGTGATCAAGACCATCGTGGTCAAGAACAAGCTGGTCAATCTGATCGTGAAGTAATAAGACAGCCGCCCTGCGTTTTGCAGGGCGGCATGACTTTAGTTTACGATGAATTGGAGCTCGCTCGGGTCTAAGTATTGATCGAAGATGATTCGAAATGCATCCAAAATTTCTGCGTCAGTGGGATGTACACTTACCAGAGCGCAAGCAGATGCAGGTGCATCGTACCATCCGTCGTAGAAACCGGCAATGATGTAGCGAATACTGCCATCTTCTTGAGCTGTGGAAGCGGCTTCCTCATAATTGGTGAAGATGTACTTTGTGACGATGCCATACTCCTGGGCGATGCGCGCAATCTGCTGACCAAGCGCTTCACTCTGGGCGGCGATTACTGCTTGAGTCCACGCCTTCTTTCTGCCCAGGAGTTCATCCGTGCTTACCCCAAAATAGTCTGCCAGAGCGCACAGCATCAGTACATCCGGCAGGGTATAGCCGTTTTCCCATTTGGAAACGGCAGCGGCGGTGACGCCCAGCTCTGCCGCCAGCTCATCCTGGGTCACTTGCTTCTGTTTGCGAAGTTCTAAAATGGTTTTTCCGAGATTCATGATTTACCTCCAAAGAGTGATTGGTCAAAGATCTTTGATGACTAAATCTTATCACACCTTCTCCTGCTTGGCAATCGAGCGTTTGGATGGAAACATTCCTGACAGTTAAGTTTCCGGCTGTCGTATTCCAAAACTTTTTACAAAATAATCGAAATCTTTCTTGACAATTGGAGAAAATGCATATATAATACTCTAGCTTGAATATATCAAGTCCTGAACGCATCCTGGATCTAGCCGGATGCTATTGAGGGGAGGGAAAACAATGTC
>CAZHEG010000396.1:0-1152 GCA_964531435.1 uncultured Oscillospiraceae bacterium
TTCCCTTGTGGCTGGCCCTTTCCGCCGCCATTCCCGCGGATATTTCCGTATCCAAAATGTATCTGTACATCACCATTATTCTGTCCTTCATCGGCTGGACGGGTCTTGCCCGCGTTGTCCGCGGCAAGTTTATCTCCCTGCGTAAAGAGGACTTTGTCATGGCTGCGAAGCTGGCCGGCGTCAGCGACTTCAAGATCATGGTTAAGCACATGGTGCCCGGCTTCATGAGCTACCTGATCGTCAACCTGACTCTGGGTATTCCCGGTTCCATTCTGGGCGAGACCTCCATGAGCTACCTGGGCCTTGGCATGAAGAGCCCCGCAACCTCCTGGGGCGTTCTGCTGAAGGAAACCCAGGACCTGGTCTCCGTTGCCCAGTGCCCCTGGAAAATGATTCCCCTGATCTTCGTTATCGTCACCGTTCTTGCCTTCAACTTCCTGGGCGACGGTATGCGTGACGCGGCTGACCCCTACAAGTAAGAACAGAAAGGAGCGTATATTATGGAAAATGATAACATCATTGAGGTAAAAGACCTTAAGATCAACATTAAGATCGACGAGGGTACGCTGACTGCTGTTCGCGGTGTAGATTTTGAGATCAAAAAAGGTGAGACCCTGGGGCTTGTTGGTGAGAGCGGCTGCGGCAAGAGCCTGACCAGTAAGGCCATCCTGGGTATCAATGATAAGAAATGTAAGGCCTCCGGCCAGATCTTCTTTGATTCCGAGGATATGGGCAGGGTGGACCTGCTGACCTTAAACCCCCGCGGCAAGGAGATCCGCCAGATCCGCGGCAAGCAGATCTCTATGATCTTCCAGGAGCCCATGGTCGCCTTTTCTCCCATGTACACCATCGGCAACCAGATCAACGAGGCAACGCTGCTTCACATCACCAAGGACAAGAAGAAGGCCAGGGAGATATCCCTGGAGGTCATGAAAAAGGTCGGCATTGCCAATGCTGAAAAGCGCTATGACCAGTATCCCCACGAGTTCTCTGGCGGCATGCTGCAGCGCGCCCTGATCGCCATGGCTCTGGTGTGCAACCCCAAGCTGCTGATCGCCGACGAACCCACCACCGCTCTGGACGTGACCATTCAGGCCCAGATTCTGGAGCTGATGAAGGAGCTGCAGAAGGACTTCGGAATGTCCATCCTGT
>CAZHEG010000397.1:0-1149 GCA_964531435.1 uncultured Oscillospiraceae bacterium
GCAATGTGGAGATCAAAAACCGCATCGTCATGTGCCCCATGGGCGGTACATCCCTCTTTGGCTGGTTTGAGCTGACAGGCTGCAAATTTGACAAAGAGGCCGCCAAGCTGTTTATGGAGCGGGCCGAAAACAATGTTGGCCTGATCATCCCCGGCATGGCCCCCCTGAAGGATACCTTCTGGGGCAAGTGGCTGTGGCAGAACCCCAAGATGTTTGAGGATCTGAAGGAATTCATGGATGAGATCCACAAGACCGGGGCCAAGGTCTTTATCCAGCTTGCCGCCGGCATCGGCCGGAGCTGGGCCATCACCGAGCTGGTGGGCCCTCTCCACAAGAACAAGATCACCCGGGCCATCATCAAGCCGGTGCTGGATACCAGCCACGAGCTGGCTTCCCCCTCTCCCCAGCCCGCCCGCTGGGCCCCGGACATCGAGTGCCCCCAGATCACCGTGGAGCAGATCCACGAGATCATCGAGGCCTTCGCCAAGACCGCAAAGCTCTGCCGGGATGCCGGCGTTGACGGCGTAGAGGTCCACGCGGTCCACGAGGGCTACCTGCTGGACCAGTTTGCCATTGAATTTTTCAACAAGCGCACCGACGAGTACGGCGGAAGCTTCGAAAACCGCTACCGCTTCGCCGTGGAGGTGGTCCGGGCCATCAAGGAAGCCTGCGGCGAGGACTTCCCCGTTTCCCTGCGCTACTCCGTGGAATCCAAGCTGAAGGGCTTCGCCCAGGGCGCCGTCCCCGGCGAGGAATTTACCGAAATGGGCCGCACCATGGAAGAATCCCAGCGGGCCGCCAAGTACCTGCAGGACGCCGGCTACGATATGCTCAACGCCGACAACGGCACCTACGACAGCTGGTACTGGTCCCATCCGCCTATGTATATGCCCCAGAACTGCAACCTGAAGGAGGTTGCCCACATCAAGAAGTTTGTGGACATTCCCGTGGTCTGCGCCGGCCGTATGGAGCCCGATGTGGGTGCCCAGGCAATTGCCGGCGGTCAGATCGACGCCGTGGGCATCGCCCGCCAGTTCCTGGTGGATCCCGAGTGGATCACCAAGCTGATCGAGGACCGGGTGGAGGATATCAAGCCCTGCATCTGCTGCCACTCCGGCTGCTTCAACTTCTCCTCCTCCAAGGGCCACT
>CAZHEG010000398.1:0-1143 GCA_964531435.1 uncultured Oscillospiraceae bacterium
CGCACTTGGCAAGGCGGTTTGGAATGGTGCGGTTAAAATTGCCGTCCATGATCCACCGGGGCTTTTCCATCTCCGCCAATACCAGTGCGTCAAATTCCTCCCGCTCCCGGTGCTGCCAGTTTCCCGGTGCCCACCAGATCTGATCCAGATGCACCACCGGAATCCCGGTCAGTTCCCCCAGCCGGCGGGCCAGGGTGGATTTTCCCGCGCCGCCGCAGCCGATGATCATCACTCGTTCCATAAATACCTCCTTGTTCGTGGCAATTGATATTTCGCACAGCAACGAACATCCCAAATATTGTCATCCCGAGCGACCGTAGGGAGTCGAGGGATCTGCGCATTTACCACCTGAACAGCAGAAAATCGGTGCGAAGATCCCTCCACGCGCCTCGCTTGGTCGGGATGACAGAGGTGGATGTTTATTTAGCGAAACAACAATCCTCAGCAGTATTCTCATTGCAAAAAACAGGCCCGGTTGCGGGCCTGTTTCATTTTGCGCATTTTTAATTACGAATTAGTAAGCGACGCCCCAGTAGATCATCTTGTCGGCAGGCTTGCCACAGCAGGCGCAGGTATCGCCCAGGTGCTCCTGACGGAAGGGGATGCAGCGGGAGGACATTCCGGCCACTTCCTTCATCTTCAGCTCGCACTCCAGCTCGCCGCACCACATGGTCTTGACAAAGCCGCCGTTTTCTTCCTGCAGCTGCTTGGCCTCCTCCAGGGAATGGGCCTCGTAGATGTGATCCTCCAGGTTCTTCTTTGCCCGCTGGAACATACCGTTGTGGACGGCCTCCAGCTGCTGGGCCACGGCAGCCTCCAGATCCTCCAGCTTGCAGACGATCTTCTCCCGGTCGGTACGGCGGACGATGACGCACTGGCCGTTTTCCAGATCCCGGGGGCCGCACTCCACACGGATGGGCACACCCTTCATCTCGTACTCGGCGCACTTCCAGCCCATGGAGTTGTCGCTGTCATCCAGCTTGACCCGGAAGCCGGCATTTTCCAGACGGGTCTTCAGCTCACCCGCAGCCTCCAGGACGCCGGGCTTGTGCTGGGCAACCGGCAGGATGACCACCTGAACAGGGGCAACCTTGGGGGGCAGGACCAGGCCGTTGTTGTCGCCGTGGGTCATGATGATGCCGC
>CAZHEG010000399.1:0-1142 GCA_964531435.1 uncultured Oscillospiraceae bacterium
GGGTGGACGATCTTGTCCGCGGTGCCGTGGACGATCAGCACCGGGCAGGTCACGCCCTGGATCAGCTGATAGGGATCCATGTCCAGCACGTCGGCGGGGTAGCATCTGCCCAGCTTCATGGGGCCGCAGCTGATCCGCTCCGGCAGGTTGCTGGGGTCAAATTTGGAGAACATCATCTTGCCGGCCCGGGCGTCATCGGGGATGCACAGGGCGGGATAGAACAGCACCAGCTTGTCCGCGGTGCCGGGGTGCTTTGCCGCGGTGATGGCGGATACGAAGCCGCCCTGGCTGCAGCCCATCAGCAGCAGCTCGCTGCCGGTGTGGGGCAGGCTGCGAACGTGGGCGATGACCGCTTCCAGATCCGCCACTTCCGTCAATACCGACATCTCGGTGGTCTTGCCCTCGCTTCTGCTGCCCATGACGCTGCCGCCGCAGAAATCGAAGCAGAAGGCGGCATAGCCCAGCTTTGCCAGCTCCAGAGCATAGTGCTGCACGGTGCTCAGGTTCGCCATGAAGCCGTGGCAGACGATGGCTGCCGGCAGGTTTTCTCCCGCGGGGCGGTATTCAATGCCCCGGATGGTGAGATCGCCCCGCTTGCACGCAAAGCTTTCTTCGGTGATGCCCTCCGGCAGCTTCGTTTTTTTGAAAAGGTCAAAAAGTCCCATATGTGATGATCTCCTTTCGGTTTTTTTGTTTTCATTATAGGGCAGCCAACGTGTGGGTGTCAAGGACGTTTTGAAGCCGCCGGGGACCGGCCCCCCCGACTTGACAAGGCGCGGTGGATTCGATAAAATATTCCCATACCCCGAACGGCAGGAGGAATTTTCATGAAGCAATGTATGGATGCAGAAAACCTGCACCGCAGATTAAAGAAGATCATCGGCCAGGTACAGGCCATCGACCGAATGGTGGACGAGGATGTTCCCTGTGAGGATATTCTCATCCAGATCAACGCCGCCAAATCCGCCCTGAACAAGGTGGGGCAGGTTGTGCTGGAAGGCCACCTGAAGCACTGCGTCCGGGATGGCATTGAGCATGGCGACGCGGACAAGACCATCGAGAGCTTCACCAAAGCCGTGGAGCGGTTTGCCAATATGCAGTGACCCATAAGACCAACCGATGGCGGGAAATTGGAGTTTATC
>CAZHEG010000400.1:0-1139 GCA_964531435.1 uncultured Oscillospiraceae bacterium
CGGAGGGGTCGCCGATCATGGCAGTGCCGCCGCCGATCAGGGCGATGGGCTTGTTGCCGGCCATCTGCAGGCGCTTCATCAGGCACAGGGCCATGAAGTGGCCCACGTGCAGAGAGTCGGCGGTGGGGTCAAAGCCGATGTAGAAAGTGGCCTTGCCGTTGTCGATCATCTCGCGGATCTCTTCTTCATTGGTCACCTGGGCGATCAGACCCCGGGAAACCAGCTCGTCATAAACTTTCATTTTGTTTTCCTCCAGTTTTTGATTGATCGGACGGAGGTACGAAAAAACGCCCCCTGTCCATGCGGACAGAGGGCGTAAATAATACGCGGTACCACCTCTGGTTCATCCTTACCTCACGATAAGGACCTCACGGTGTCAAACAACACCTCTCGCTGTTTCGGGCGACCCCGTCCTCCCCTACTGCGATTTCAGGAAGGCCACTCCGGGAGGTATTTCGGCGCGTTTTCCCACTGCCTTGCACCAACCGGCAGCTCTCTGGCGGAAAAGGAAGCGCTTACTTGTTCCCATCACTGTGTTAAAAATATCCTAGCAAAATTTGTGGATTTTGTCAAGAATCAATTTGATTTCAGTAATTTTTCAAAGGGCTCTATAAAATCCGGTTCATCATATTCTGCCACAAAGCAGCCGTGGACCTCCCACCGCTGCCAGGAAGGATCACCGAAAATGGCAGAAAACAGACCCATCACAGCAGGATGATAGAATTCTTTCTTGTATGCCTTGGCATCCGCTTCGGATTCAAAGATCGAAAAATAAATATAGTCGCCGTCGGGATGTTCGGCCTGGATATAGCCGATCTGGCCATAATCCAGCTTTTCATCATAGATTTTGGACGTGACAAAATATCCGGCGTCTTCATAGGCAGCCACGATCTCCTCCCGGGTCACATCGGTCCGGGTTTGGGCGCATCCGCTCAGCAAGACGATCACAGACAGCAGCAGCGCGGCAAACCGTTTCATCGCAGCATCTCCTCCGCACTCTTGAGGGTGGTTTCGGTGATGTTGGTGCCGCCGATGATTCTTGCAAGCTCCCGCTTCCGCCCTTCCGTATCCAGGGGCGTGACTGTGGTGTAGGTCCTGCCGTCCCGCTCGGCTTTGGCGATGAGGAAATGGGTGTTCGC
>CAZHEG010000401.1:0-1138 GCA_964531435.1 uncultured Oscillospiraceae bacterium
ATTTGACATGATCCTGTCCATTTGGTACAATAGTCGCAGCGAAACTGAGAAAGGAACTCCTGCCCATGCTGAAATTCAAAAATATCCTGGCGCTGCTGCTGGTATTGGCGCTGCTCACAGGCTGCGCTGCAGCTCCCGCTGAAACGACTTCAGATCCCACCGAAACCACCGTCCAGCCGGAGACCACCGCGCCCGAAGCGGCTTCCTGCGGCGGCCATGACGCTGACCCCTACGAGGGAATGACCAAGGATGAATTCTACGAAAATTACACCCCGGCCTGCTGCTATGCCGATGCCTGCTACCGCACGGCCCATTTCCTGCTGTCCGGCAGCCTGGAGGTGCCGGGCCAGTACTGGGACAATGCCGACGGTCAGCCCATGACGGAGGGTGGCCTCTATATCCGCAACACCGACTGCATTTACACCGACGACGGCAACACCTACATCGTGGTGGATGCCCAGGGCCGGGAAGTGATGCGCATTTACAAGGGCGCGGCCTACATCACTCTGGAAGAGGTGGCGGCCTATATGTATGCCTTCGGCGGCTCCAACGAAAGCCTGCCCGCCAATTACAATTCCAAGAAGAGCGGCACCCCTACCAGCAGCCCCTGGGGCGAATATTTGCGGGTGAACCACTCCTATTTCACCGGCAATACCTCGAAATATCCCTATGAGCCTATGCTGCCCGATATTTCCGGCTGCGGCGGCGATCTGCAGTATTACGAGCTGGACATCGGCACCACCGGAACCGAGACCCCCGGCTATGCCGCCAAGCCCTACAATGACGGCACCACCATCACCCGCGGCGCTGCCCGGGTGGTGTACGCCCGGCAGGATCTGAATGGCAACGGCGTGTACGAGAACGATGAGATCTATGTGTTCTACACCTACAACCACTATAATGATTTTGTGGAGTACCTGAATTATTACGGCGGCTGGGGCACCGTGTTCGGCAATATTACCGGCGGCGGTGAATACAGCAGCAAGACCAATTACAATCCGACCCCCTATCCCGAAACGGGATACGCCAGTTTCTCGGAGCTGTTCGGGGACTAAGCACCATAGCAAAAGGGCGCGTCCAACCGGACGCGCCTTTCTGTTTTTGGGAGGAAAAATTGGAGTTTATCGTGCAGTTGGAT
>CAZHEG010000402.1:0-1138 GCA_964531435.1 uncultured Oscillospiraceae bacterium
TCCTTTTCGTGGCCGTTATACTCCAGGATGGCCCCCCAGCCGCCGGGGCCGGGGTTGCCGGAGCAGGCACCGTCGGTATACAGTGTTACGGTTTTCACTGGTCGTTCTCCATGCTGGGCACGCCCTGTACCGCCACAACGCTGTTGCCGTCCTCCACACGCATGACGATAACACCCTGAACATCACGCTTGTAGATGTTCACGGAGCCTGCGGGGATACGGATGATGACGCCGCCGTTTTCGATGAGCATCACGTCGTCATTCTCGCCCACCACGCAGCAGCCCGCGATGGGGCCGGTCTTTTCGGTGATGTTGTAGTTCTTCAGACCCTTGCCGCCGCGCTGCTGGGGGATCCTGGTGCCCTCAGGGCCGGTGCGCAGGTATTCTGCCATCTCCGTCCGCTTGCCGAAGCCATTGGTGGTGACGGTGAGCAGGGTCTTGCCCTCCTCCGCCTTCTCCGCGCCGATGACGTGATCCTCGCCGGTCAGGGCGATGCCCTTCACGCCGGCAGCGTCACGGCCCATGGGACGGGCATCGTTTTCGTTGAAGCAGATGGCCATGCCCTCCCGGGTGGCGATGATGATGTTGTCATTGCCGCCGGTGCGGATCACGTTCACCAGCTGATCGCCCTCGTCCAGGGTGATGGCCCGGATGCCGCCCTTGCGGTTGGTTTTCAGGGCGATGAAGGGGATGCGCTTGATGGTTCCCTTGCGGGTGACCATCATCAGGTATTCCTGATCGTTGAATTCCCGGGTGATGACCATGGCGGTGACGCTCTCACCGGGATCCAGGGGCAGCACATTGATGATGGCGGTGCCCCGGGCGGTGCGGCCTGCCTCGGGAATCTGGTAGCCCTTGCGGTGGTGGACCTTGCCCTTGTCGGTGAAGAAGAGCATATGGTCGTGGGTGGAGGCGATGTTCAGACTCTTGACGTAGTCCTCCTCCTTCAGGTTCTGGGCGCTGACGCCCCGGCCGCCGCGGCCCTGGGTCCGGTAGGTATCCACAGGCATCCGCTTGATGTAGCCCTGGTTGCTGAGGGTGAAGGCGCAGTCCTCCTCCTCGATCAGGTCCTCGATGTCGATCTCGTCCTCGATCTCCTGGATCTCGGTCTTGCGCTTGTCGCCGAACTTGTCCCGGAT
>CAZHEG010000403.1:0-1135 GCA_964531435.1 uncultured Oscillospiraceae bacterium
CTGTCCCGGGCCAATGAGCTGGAGAAGCTGGCCGCACAGGAAAAGGAACTGAATGAAAAGAAGCTGGTCACCGAGGCAGAGCTGAGCGAGGCCCAGCGGCTGACCGATCAGGTGGAATTCCAGCTGACCACAGCCCGGGAGCAGCTTCGTGAAGCCGAGGATCAGGTCCTGCGGCTCCAGGGCCAGGAGAAGCAGCATGAGATTCTCCTCAACGCCATCGAGGAGGCGGAGGCCTCTGCCCGGCGGGAGCGGGAAGCCATCATGAACCGTGACCGCACTGACCGGGAGCGCCTGGCAGCGGACGAAGCGAAGATCCGCATTTTCAACCGGGAGCTTGCCGCCGTCCGCCTGTCACTGCAGGAGCTGGAGGGCAGCCAGAGCGACACAGCCGCCGCCACCGCCCAGCTGACCGAGCGGATGACCGCCCTGCGGACCGACGCAGCCGCGCTGGAGGCCGAGGGCAGCACCGCCCAGGCCCACATTGAGGACCTTACCGGCCTTCGCACCGCCATGGAAGGCGACCGGGAAAAGAAGCTGGCCCTGATCGAAGTGATCCGGGAGGATAATATCCGCCTGGAAAAGGAGCTTGCGGCACTCCGGGCGCGCCAGTCGGAAAATGACAAGGAAGCCGCTTACCAGAAGCAGGTGCAGCAGGCGGTCATATCCAAGCGTCTGGAGATCGAGGCCACCAAGACCCGCTCCGAGCGGGAGGCCCAGGAAAAGAGCAAGGACATTCTGACCATGGAGCGGGCCTGCGCTGCCCTGGAGCAGAAGAAGCTGGCCGCCGGAATGGAAGAAAAGCAGATCATCGACAAGCTGTGGGATTCCTACGGCCTGACTCCCGGCACCGCACCGGAATTCCGGATCACCCTGGAATCCACCGCCGCCGGAAACCGCCGTGTGGCGGAGCTGAAGCGGAAGATCGCGGGCCTTGGCACCCCTAACCTGGGCGCCATCGAGGAATATGCCCGGGTCAATGAGCGTTATACATATCTTTCCGAGCAGCAGCAGGATGTGCTGACCTCCAAGCGGGAGCTGGAGAGCATCATCCGGGACATCACCAAGGAGATGACCTCCATTTTTGTCACGGAGTTCGGAAAGATCAACCATTATTTTGGCATTACCTTTGAGGAAA
>CAZHEG010000404.1:0-1132 GCA_964531435.1 uncultured Oscillospiraceae bacterium
TGTTTTTCGTCAAAAATGGGCTTCTGAGGGACTCAAAAAGCCAATTCTACTGTGAGTAGAGTCCGAATTTCTCCCCTGGGTAGAGGGCGGAGGGGCGGATTCTCCAAAACGATGGGTGACTTTTCGGCCTTTGTGGGTTAGGATAGGAAAAGAAAATCAGGTCTTATGGCCCTACCATATAAGGAGCGAATGTACCATGCACAATTATCAGATCATTACCGATTCCAGCTGCGATTTCACCAAGGCGCAGTATGCCCAGCTGGGTATTACCTATGTCCCCCTGACCCTGAACTACAAGGGCGAGAGCATCCCCGGCTTTACCGAGCCCGATGAGCTGCACGCTTTCTACGATGGCATCCGTGAGGGCGAGATGCCCACCACCTCTGCCGTCAATCCCGAGGAATGGAAGAAGGAGATGAAGGCAATTCTGGACGCGGGCAAGGATGTGCTGTGCCTGGCCTTCTCCTCCGGCCTGTCCACTACTTACCAGTCCGCGGTCATTGCGGCTGAGGAGCTGAACCAGGAGTATCCCCAGCGGAAGGTCCTGGTTGTGGATACCCTCTGCGCCGCTCTGGGCCAGGGCCTGCTGGTATGGCATGCCTGCAAGCAGCGGGATGCCGGCCTGAGCCTGGAGGAGCTGGCAGCCTGGGTGGAGAACAATAAGCTGCGGCTGTGCCATGAGGTCACCGTCAATGACCTGTACCACCTGAAGCGGGGCGGCCGTGTCAGCGCAGCCACTGCCCTGGTGGGCACCATGCTGAACATCAAGCCCATGATCATCATGGACAACGACGGCAAGCTGGCCACCGTGGCGAAGGCCCGGGGCAGAAAGGCCGCCATGGAGAGCATCGTGAAGCGGATGGATGAGTTGGGTGTGCCCAGCGAAAATGAGACCATCGCCATCGCCCACGGCGACTGCCCCGAGGATGCCAAGACTTTGGCCGCCATGATCAAGGCAAAGCACCCCGAGGTGAAGAACATCATCATCGGCCATGTCGGCGGCGTCATCGGTGCCCATACCGGCCCCGGCGTTCTGGTGGCCTTCTTCCTGGGTAAGCACCGCTGATCGGTTTGCCGTGATCTCAAATTTGACAGTATTTAAGCCGCCTCCGACTTTGGAGGCGGCTTTTTC
>CAZHEG010000405.1:0-1127 GCA_964531435.1 uncultured Oscillospiraceae bacterium
CCACCCTAAACTGGGCGTAAAAAGCAGACACCAGGGACTTCATCGATGTGCCCTTTATAGGATTTTTAGGCCCTACCTGGGAGCTGGCAGTTCCGACTAGGATACTGCGCCGTCAAATTGTATAGTAGCATAAAAATATTGTATATACAAGTATTTTTTCAAAAATACCTGGATTTTTTCTATTTTTTATACAACCGTTCTCATATGTTCAGGAACAGCTCCTCCACAATATCCGAATGGGTAACGGGAATATTCAGCCTCTGTACCTCTTCTTTAGTGAAGAATCGCGCATCCTTCGATTCGCTGCTGATGGTAAGCTCAGGCTTTTCCGCAAGCTCCAGGCCGTAGACCACGATGACCATCTGCCAGGTGCTGCCGTCCCGGTAGGAGGCGATGCGGCCCTTTTCACCGTAAACCTTCAGCTTTTTGAAGGCTGTTTTGCTGATCCGCAGGCCCAGCTCCTCGCGCACTTCCCGCACGATGGCGTCCAGGCCGGTCTCTGTTTTCTTGACGCCGCCGCCCACCAGGCCCCAGCTGTCGGAGTCGCGGCGCTTTTCCAGCAGCAGCTTTCCTTCCCAGGTTATGATGGCGTTGGCTCCCAGATGGGTCTTCATGTTGCACCGGGGTGCGTTGGGATCATCCCGGTAAAAGGTTACATAGGACATTGGTGCCGCTCCTTTGCTTTTTGAGGTTCTATTTTCGACATTATATCCCATCCGCGGGGTGATTTCCACCTAAAAATCAGTGCAGACGGCGCTGAATGCACCATGTGTGGGTGCGGATCATGTATTTCAGCTCAAAAAGCCACTTCTGCCCCCATACCGTGGCCCGGCAAAGGAAGACCCTGGCCTCGGTTCCCACGTGGGTGATCTCATCCTCCCGGACGATCTGCTCGATATTGATCCGCAGCACCTGGCGTTCCTCATCCACCAGCTGCAGCCGCAGGGGGCGGATCTCGCCGGATGATGAGCAGACGGATATCACGTCAACAGGCTTCCCCTGCTCCATGACCCTCACCTCCAAAACGTTTGTTTTATTATAGCACATTCGTTCGATATAAGCAAGGGGAAATTCGTGGTTGCCTGTTTCGGGAAAATTTGGTATAGTAAATTAAATTGTAGTTTATC
>CAZHEG010000406.1:0-1125 GCA_964531435.1 uncultured Oscillospiraceae bacterium
TCCACCAGGTGGCATATGTAGAGAATTTGTTTCCCTTTGTCCAGTCGAACTTGTCAACTGCGCGAATGAGGCCGGTGTTGCCCTCCTGGATCAGGTCCAGGATGTGCAGGCCGCGGCCGGAGTACTTCTTGGCAATGGAGACCACCAGACGGAGGTTGGCTTCCGTCAGCTTGTTCTTGGCGTACTGGTCGCCCTCGGCGACGCGCTTGGCCAGCTCCACTTCCTCTTCCGCCGTCAGCAGGGGGATCTGTCCGATCTCCTTCAGGTACATGCGGACCGGGTCATCCAGATTATATTCGGCAGCCAGATCAACAGGATCGACCAGCTCCTCTTCCTCCATGCTGCTCAGGTCGATGTCGCCATCCAGACCGTCGCCCACGTCCAGGTCGTCGCCCAGGTCGATATCCAGCTCCGCGGTGACGATCTGAATGTTCATGGCCTCAAAGCGGTCATAGATCTCCTCGATCTTCTCCGGGCTGAGGTCCAGCTTCTCCAGCTGGCTGTGCAGGTCGGAGGCACGGATCATGCCGTCCTTCTTGCCCTGTGCGATCAGTGCCTGCAGGGCGGCCTGAAGGTCCTCTGCGCTCTTATTCACAGGCTTCTTAGCAGTACTCAATTCACTCTACCCCTTTATCTGTAAATACGTATTTTTCTCATGCCGTTAGACTATATAACTTTTTTCGGTTTTTGACAAGGGTTTTTCAAGAAAAATTTTTGAAAAAATCAGCTTTCGGCGCTTTTTGTCGCCCGCCACTGTCAGTTTTCCCTTAATTTTCGCAAAACATACGGTTTACTTTTTTCCCTTTTTCCGATATAATTGGAAGATGAATTTGTATCGCCAATTGGAGTTTGTCGTGCCGTTACGGCAGCACCCTCGCCCCCCGCATTTATGAGGGGGGTGCCCCGGCAAAATGCCGGGGCGGGGGGAGTCAAAAAAAGCGGATCTCAGCGAACTCCCCCAGTCAAATTGCCTAAAATCGGCAATTTGACAGCCCCCTCTTAAAAGCGGGGGCCGAGGGCGCTGCCGCGCCAAAGGCATCCCCTCAAGGGGAAGGCTTTGATGCGATAACCTGAAATATGAAATACTCTTACGAGGTAAACCGATATGACCGACCTTTCTCACAT
>CAZHEG010000407.1:0-1107 GCA_964531435.1 uncultured Oscillospiraceae bacterium
AACGCTGTCATCCCGAGCGACCGAATGGGAGCCGAGGGATCTTGGCACCGATTTTACCGCAAAATGTAACCATAAGTGCGTAGATCCCCCGGCTCCGCTCGGGATGACAACTCTTCTGGTTACTGTAAGACAAACTCCAATTCCCCGCCCTTATTGCCGGTCAAAAGAACAGCAGACTCACCCAGGTCACCACATTCTGTCCGAACTGGAATTCCAGGCCGCACTGCTCCATCACCGGAACCACGTTGATGCCGTGGCTCTCCACGCAGGGGTGCATCTTCTCCGGCAGGCGGCAGGGCTGTCCGTCCAGATACGCGCACCGCTCGCACACGGCGCAGGCCTCGGTGGACAGCACGTAGGGCTCCAGCCCCTCCTCCCGCAGGATCTCCCGGGCCCGGTTGGTGACGGCCTCATGCTCCGGCCGGGTAGCCAGGGTCAATTCGATATTTGAAATATCCGCCACCTCGGTCAGGGTAGCGATCATCAGGCAGTTTTCGTAGCCCAGGCACTTACGCTTGCACTCCGAAACCTCGCCCACCCCCGGAGGGCAGGCCCAGCTTTTGCCGTACATGGGGCACTCGTGCCGGCAGATCCAGCGGATCCGGTCCGCGAATTCCAGCTCCCGGGGGTCAAAGAAATAGTAGCAGTACAGCGGCAGCTCCTCCAGCCGCTGCTCCAGATGTTCGGTGTTCATCGGCATTCCTCCATGATCCTGGTGCAGCCCTCGATGATATCATCCCAGGTCTGCCCGAAATCCCCGGTGTACCAGGGGTCGGCCACATCCCGCCCCAGGAGCGGGCGGCACTTCGCGGCGTCCTCGCCGAACAGCCGCCGCAGGTACCCGGCGTTGCTGGCGTCCATATAATAGATCCGGTCGTAATACTCAAGATCCCGGCGGGTGATCTGCCGGGCGGCGTGACCGTCGCAGCGGATGCCGTGGCGCTGCAGCTCCCGCCGGGCGGGCGGATACACGGGATTTCCGATCTCCTCCCGGCTCACCGCCGCCGAGGCGATCTCAAATTCACCCCCGCGCCCTGCTTTCCGCGCCAGATCCTTCAGGACATACTCCCCCATCGGGCTCCTGCAAATATTGCCGTGGCAGACGAA
>CAZHEG010000408.1:0-1100 GCA_964531435.1 uncultured Oscillospiraceae bacterium
TCTCCACCTTGGTGTAGGGCTGACGATGGCCGATCTTCTTCTTCTCGCCCTTCTTGGACTTGTAGCGCAGAACGTGGATCTTCTTGCCCTTGCCGTTCTTGATGACCTTAGCCTCGACGGAAGCACCCTCAACAACGGGAGCGCCGATCTGGGTGTTCTCGCCGTCCAGCACAGCCAGGACCTGGTCGAACTTGACAGTCTCTTCTGCCTCGACGCCCAGCTTCTCAACGAAGAGGATGTCGCCCTCGGAAACGGTGTACTGCTTGCCACCGGTCACGATAATTGCCTTCATTTTGTTTTTCACCTACTTTTATATTGTGTAGTCTCGCTCTTGGGGCGGGTGTTTTTTGCGCACCAACTTAAGCCCCTTCAATGCGGCTCGTCCATTTTAGCAAAGGTTTCCGAAAAAGTCAAGAACTTTTTTGCACTTTTTCTTGCAATATTTCACCTTTTTTGCTATAATCGGGGCAAATGCAGCGAAGGGGGCGGCGGGCCGTGAAGAGCAAGGTATGGATGGCGGTTCTGGGCATCTTTTTTGCTGTCTGCGTGGCCCTGAGTGTGGTGCTGATGCTGCCGGGCGAGGCGGCCCGGTATGCCGAGGTCCGCTCCGATGGCGAGCTGGTGGCGACCCTGGATCTGACGGTGGACCGGGTACTGACGGTGGAAACGGAGTTTGGCACCAACGTGGTCACCGTGAAGGATGGCAAGGTCGCCGTGACGGAGGCGGACTGCCCCGACCATTACTGCATGGAGCGGGGCTACTGCAGCAGCGGTGCCATGATCGTGTGCCTGCCCAATAAGCTGACTGTCAGCTTCCTGGGGGAGCAGGAGATCGACGGTGCAGTGGGATAAAATATTTTTTCAAAAAGTATTGACAAAATATGCCCCAGTGTGTATAATAACTAAGCGCTTCGGGAAGAGGCAAAATATGGACGATTAGCTCAGCTGGCTAGAGCATCCGCTTGACGTGCGGAAGGTCATAGGTTCGAGTCCTATATCGTCCACCATTTTCCCATTTTATATGGACGATTAGCTCAGCTGGCTAGAGCATCCGCTTGACGTGCGGAAGGTCATAGGTTCGAGTCCTATATCGTCCACCA
>CAZHEG010000409.1:0-1095 GCA_964531435.1 uncultured Oscillospiraceae bacterium
TGACCTCCTTGATGGAAATGAAGCGCAGCTCATTCAGGGGCTTGCCCATCTTGTCGGCAACAATGGCCATCAGCATGGCTGCGGTCTTGGGCTCCACGTCATGGAGCTTCAGCTCGCCGGCGGCACCGGGAGCGGTGGGCTTGGGAGCCTCGGGCACGGGCTCAGCGGCGGGGGCGGAAACAGCAGCCTTCTTCTCCTGCGCCATGAAGATCTTGCCCATGAGGACCACAACGGCCATCAGCAGGATCAGGCCCAGGAAAACCACTGCATAACCCAGCAGCGCCACGATACCGGCATCCAGGATGCCGATATTATCGAAGCTGGATGCGAGAAACATCATATTCCTACCTCCTTAGCACTCGGTGATGGTGTAGGTAACGCAGTTCTCCTCCTTGGCCTTGCGCTCGTCGAAGAACTTCTCGGCCAGGTTGGGGAAGGCGATGTAGCTCAGAACATCCTCATCAGACTTGGCGATGCCCTCCAGCTTCTTGCGGGTGGGCTCCACGATGGGGGCCAGGGAGTCGGCGTAGCGGCCGGCCAGGGGCTGCTCGTCGCCCAGGATCATCTTCTGGATCTCGGGGTCGATGGGGGCGGGGGTACGGCCGTACTCACCGCGGCAGTAAGCCTTGATCTCCTTGGAAACGGTCTTGTAGCGCTGGCCGTCGATGACGTTGCGCACAGCCTGGACGCCGACCATCTGGCTGGTGGGAGTGACCAGGGGAGGATAACCCATGTCGGCGCGGACCTTGGGGGTCTCGGCCAGGGCCTCGTCGAACTTATCCAGGGCGTTCATCTGCTTCAGCTGGCTCAGCAGGTTGCTGAGCATGCCGCCGGGAACCTGGTAGGTCAGGCACTGGGTATCGGTAGCCATCGCCTTGGGCATCAGGGTGCCGTCGGCAACGAAATCGTCGCGAACGCCCTTGAAGTAGTCAGCCATGGTCTTGAGGCACTTGTCGTCCAGATCCACCTGGTAGCCCAGCTGGCGCAGAGCATAGGCCAGGGTCTCGGTGGCGGGCTGGCTGGTGCCGCCGGACATGGGGGAGATGGCGGTGTCGATGATGTCACAGCCGGCTTCCACAGCCTTCAGGTAGGTCA
>CAZHEG010000410.1:0-1091 GCA_964531435.1 uncultured Oscillospiraceae bacterium
CACGTCATTGCCACGTCGCCGCCCTTTGGGGCGGCTCCCCGCAATGACGTGTTTTTTCGGTGCGCCGTTCTTTGTCATCAATACAGCTTCCGCATTTCTTTTTTTGCTTCCTGGATCTCTTCCTTCAGTTCCCGGGCGGACATCCGCAGCACGCCGGAGCGCAGAGAGGAAAGCTGCACCAGGGAATCCGAGGTAGCTACCCGCACATTATAATTATTGCCGATCTGCGCCGCCAGCGCCTCGATGTAGCTGTCGCCGGTCTCATTCTCCCGGGTGTACACCACCTGGATGTTGTGGTACTGGAGCTTCTCACCGGGATTTCCCTTGCGCTTGTAGCCGTCGAAAACCAGCACGATGCGGTGCTTCTTAAACCCGGCGTAATTGCTCAGCTCGTCGCAGAGCTGCCGGCGGGCGGCTTCCAGATCCGATTCCGCCGTTTTCGCCAGTTCCTCCCAGGCAAATATGATATTGTAGCCATCCACGATGATGCACTGCTGCTTCATGGGCCGGATGGTCAGCTTCTCCGCCGCGGGGCGGTTCTCCGGCGCGTGGTACAGCCGGGTCTTCTGGGGCCCGAATTCCCGGAGCATGATCCGCTCCAGCTCCCGGTCGTCGGCGGCAATGTTGCGGGTGATCAGCTGCGGCGGCTTTTCCTGCTTCAGGCCGCTTTCCAGATGCATGTAATCCCGCACCCGGTCCCATTTGACGGAGAAGCCCGCGCCATGGGCGCAGAAAACGGAGTCGGGGGTATTTTCCAGATCTGCCTCCGGGTCATAATTCAGCTCCGCCAGCACCGCATCGGTGTTGTGGCAGGGGCGGTAGCTCTCCACGCCGGTCTGCAGCCGGCCCTTTCCCTGGGTGTAGGAGGCCACCTGATCGGCGTAATCCCCCAATTCCGAGGCAGGCACCAGGCCCTTCAGCACCGACAGCGCCCCCAGGTTTTCCGGGGCGTCAAATTCGCCGCCCATGGCCCGGATGTCCGTGATGGCACGGCCCAGCGTTTCCGTGGGCAGGGTCAGGGTAAAGCGGTACCAGGGCTCCAGCAGGACGGATCTCGCCTGCATCAGGCCCTGCCGGATGGCCCGGTAGGT
>CAZHEG010000411.1:0-1078 GCA_964531435.1 uncultured Oscillospiraceae bacterium
CCACCACCACCTGGACCCTGCCCGGCAACATGGGCATCTGCCTGCATCCCCGGGATACCTACGTCCTGGTGAAGGCAGAAAACGGCGAGACCTACATCATGGCCGAGGCCCTGATGGAAAAGACCATGAAGATGGGCGGCTTTGAATCCTATGAGGTCCTGGCCCGCTATCCCGGCAGCTTCTTCGAGAATATGCTGGCCCAGCATCCCTTCCTGGATAAGACCAGCCGCCTGGTCAACGCCGAGTATGTCACCATGGACTCCGGCACCGGCTGTGTCCACACCGCCCCCGGCTTCGGCGCAGACGACTACCAGACCTGCATGCGCTACGGCATGGAGCTGGTGGTGCCCGTTGACGACTACGGCCGCCACACCGATTACGCAGGCAAGTACGCCGGCCTGAAGACCGAGGAGAGCAACCCCGTCATTCTGGCAGACATGCGGGAGAGCGGCATGCTCTTTGCCTCCGAGGAGATCATCCACTCCTACCCCCACCATGACCGCTGCAAGAAGCCCGTCATTTTCCGGGCCACGCCCCAGTGGTTCTGCAGCGTGGAGTCCTTCAAGGATCAGGCTGTCAAGGCCATCGAGGATGTGCAGTGGTACCCCGCCTGGGGCGAGGACCGCATGGTGTCCATGATCCGCGAGCGCGCCGACTGGTGCATCAGCCGCCAGCGCCGCTGGGGTCTGCCCATCCCTGTGTTCTACTGCCAGGACTGCGGCAAGCCTGTGTCCAATCCCGAATCCATCGCCAAGATCTCTGCCCTCTTTGATGAGCACGGCTCCAACATCTGGTTCGAGAAGGATGCCATGGAGCTGGTTCCCGAGGGCTTCACCTGCCCCCACTGCGGCGGCAAGGAATTCACCAAGGAGACCGACACCCTGGACTGCTGGTTCGATTCCGGCTCCACCCATTTCGCCTCCCTGATGCACCGCACCCCCGAGCTGTGGCCCGCCGATGTTTATCTGGAGGGTGCTGACCAGTACCGCGGCTGGTTCCAGTCCTCCCTGCTGACCTCCGTGGGCGCACTGGACCAGGGCGCACCCTTCAAGCAGGTGCTGACCCACGGCTGGGTGGT
>CAZHEG010000412.1:0-1074 GCA_964531435.1 uncultured Oscillospiraceae bacterium
ACCTCTTTCTGGACCATGACGGTGACCGCCTCAAAGCACTCCGCCTCCAGCAGGGCCGAAAGAATGGGCGACGTGATATAGTACGGCAGGTTGGCGCAGGCCATGGGCCGCAGGGAGCCGAACTGCTCCTTCACCAGGGCGGGCACATCCAGCTTCAGTACATCGTTCCAAATGATCTGCAGGTTGTCAAATTCCCCAACCGTCAGCTCCAGGATGGGCTTCAGCCGCTCATCCACCTCCACCGCGCAGACCTTTCCGGCCCGCAGGCAGAGCTGCTGGGTCAGCGGGCCAATGCCCGGGCCGATCTCCAGAACGCCCACGGAGCGATCCACGCCGGACTCCTCGGCAATAGACTCCGGGACCCAGCGCTGGGTAAGGAAATTCTGGCCCTTCGCCTTGGAAAAATGGAACCCATGCTCCGCAAGCAGAGGCTTCATGATATTGATATCGCATACATTGATCATTTTTGTTCCACCTTTCCGGCAGCAAAAAAGCCGCCCTTCCTTCGGTAGTATACCAAAAGAAAGGCGGTTTTGCAACTAGGATTCCGTCTCCTCGGTGAGGAAATAGATCGTAGCCTTGCGGACGCCGAACTGGAAGCACTCCTCCCGGGTGGGGAAATACAGGTCGATGCGGTTGCCCTTGATGGAGCCGCCGCAGTCCTCCGCTGTGGAGATGCCGTATATGTAGACGCCGTCGTTGCTGACGATAAACATTTTGGTTCCGTAGGGGATCATTCTCGGATCCACTGCCACCGTGCCGATGCGCACCGTGGTACCGGTGGCGGTGATCATATCACAGCCGGGGTCCAGGTGGGAATAGGCGGTGGCCTTCACCTCCATGGTGGAAGTAAAGGTCAGGATCTCACCGGCGGAGGTGACGATGACACCGTCGCCGATGTAGGGCATCCCGTCGCTGCACAGCTTCGAGAGAGTCGTCTGGAGCTGGGCTTCCCCTTCGATGCTTGCCGCGGCAAGGGTCTGGGAGCCGGTGAGGATGATCCGGTTCTTCGCTTCCTCCAGCACCACACGGCTCAGGTTTTCCCGCCCGGTCTCGGTGCCGTTCAGATAGGTG
>CAZHEG010000413.1:0-1071 GCA_964531435.1 uncultured Oscillospiraceae bacterium
CCTCGCAATGACGTGGAAATTTTTTGGGCGCGTCCGTTATGGACGCGCCCATATTTCAGTTATTCATACAAAGCATAGAACAGAGCCATGAAAACCAGGGAGATCGCCAGGGTCACTGCACCGGAAACGAACAGAAATCCGTATCCGCGGACCTTTTTACCCCGTCTGCGCTCCACATACTCGCTGTATTTCTCATCCCGCTCCAGCCGTCTGCCGGGGATCAGGGAGAAAACCGCGAAGCGGACCGCATAGGTCACGCCGTCCAGAGCGCCTTCGTTGGATACCCACACCAGAAAGCCCACCATGAGCAGCAGGATGCCGGGTATAGTGAACGCGTCACACAGGATCAGAAACTGATCCACCAGGGCGGAACCCACAAAATCCCGGGGAGCGATATACAGTCCCGCTGCCACCGCCACAAAGATGGCGCAGCAGCCGTATTTCACCAGATTTACCTTGAGGCGGTCACTCACAGAATGCCCAGCTCCTTCTTGTACTTCTGCTCCTCCGCATCGTTGCAGCGGACAAAGTGACCGGGCAGAATCTCACGCAGGGTGGGCTTATCCACGGTGTAATCGTGTTCAGCCAGCTCGTTGTAGGTGATTCTGGTGCGGTTCTTCTCGGAGCGGGGGTCGGGCAGGGGGATCGCGGACAGCAGGCTCCGGGTGTAGGGATGCAGGGGGTGGGCGAACAGCTCATCGGAGTCTGCCAGCTCAACCATGTGGCCGTAGTACATAACGCCGATACGGTCGGAGAAGTACTTGACAACGGACAGGTCGTGGGCGATGAACAGAATGGTCAGGCCCAGCTTCTCACGCAGCTCGTTCAGCAGGTTGATGACCTGTGCCTGAATGGAAACGTCCAGAGCGGAGATGGGCTCGTCGGCGATCAGCATCTCGGGGTTCATGATGACCGCGCGGGCAATGCCGATACGCTGGCGCTGGCCGCCGGAGAACTCGTGGGGGTAACGGCCGGCATGCTCACGGACCAGGCCCACCAGCTCCAGGATCTCGTAGACCTTCTCATCGATGTAGGCCTGATCCTTGATGCCGTTGATGACCAGACCCTCGG
>CAZHEG010000414.1:0-1066 GCA_964531435.1 uncultured Oscillospiraceae bacterium
ACGAGCTGGATGAGATCGAAGAGGATCTGGATGCCATCGAGGACTTCATCATGGACGAGCTGGAAGATGACGAGGACGACTGGGACTACGACGATGAGGACTACGACGAGGACGAGCTCGACTACGAGGACGAGGGCTTTGACTTCGGCGACGAGGACACCACCATCTACGAGGTGGAGTGTGCCTGCGGCGAGATCATCGACTTCGACGAGGAAGTGCTGGAGTCCGGTTCCATGATCTGCCCCAACTGCGGCGAGACCCTGGAGTTCTCTCTGGAGGACGACGAGTAATCCAATTCAAATGCAGAAGGCGTGCTGCTTGGCAGCACGCCTTTTTTGCGTCACATGAACAGCCGGACGGTGAGAGAAGCCATGAAAAAGCCCACGAAGTCCGCAAACAGCGCGGCCGGCAGGGTGTACCTGGTTTTCTTGATGCCAGCCGCACCAAAGTATACGCTGATGGTGTAGAAGGTGGTCTCCGTGGAGCCCAGCATCACCGCGGCGGTTCGCCCAACGTCGGAGTCAACTCCATACTCCGCCATCAGCTCCGCGCCTACCGCCAGGGCCGCGCTGCCGCTTAATGGCCGGATCAGTACCAGCATGGCGGTTTCCGGCGGAATGCCGAAAAAGGAAAAAACAGGGGAGAGGGCAGTGCTCAGCAGCTCTACCGCTCCGGATTGACGGAGCATGGTGACTGCCGTCAGCAGGGCGATCAGTGCCGGAACGATGGAGAGGACCACCTTTAATCCTTCCTCCGCCCCCTGAAGCATCAGGTTGTAGGCATTTTCCTTTTTGCGCAGTGCCAGCGCGGAGGATAACAGCAGGATGATGGCAACGGTATAGTCAGTCATGCCTGCACAGCTTTCCCATGATCCATGCGGCGCACAGTCCCAGACCGGCGGAGCAAAGGCTGGTCACCCATACTGCCGGAAGAATATCAAAGGGCTTTTCCGCGCCCAGACCGGAGCGCACTGCCGCCACCGTGGCGGGGATCAGCTGGATGGATGCGGTATTCAGCACGATCAGCCTGCACAGCTCGTCCGATGCGGTGCCGTTTTTGGTTTGCA
>CAZHEG010000415.1:0-1064 GCA_964531435.1 uncultured Oscillospiraceae bacterium
ACCGGGTATGAACCGGCTACTCTACCAACTGAGTTATGCCGCCATATTGGTCAAGATGATCCCGGCACCGCCGAAATCAGCTTTGTCATTATATCCAACACTTCCCCATTTGTCAAGAAAAATTTTCAGTTTTTTGGGAAATACTTTTCAGGGAGTGATCACACATGAAAATTTGGGAAAGATCCGTTCTGTTTTATCTGGGCGGCGCCGGGTATATGACCCTGGAATTTCTTTGGCGGGGCAGGAGCGACGGCAGCATGTTTCTGCTGGGCGGGGGCTGCTTCATGGTACTGGGGCGGCTGGGCCGCCTGCGGCTTTCCCGCCCGGTCCAGGCGGTGATGGGTGCCGGGGCAGTCACCGCGCTGGAGCTTCTGACAGGACTGGCGGTAAACCGGGAATACGCCGTATGGGACTACCGGGGCATGCCCCTGAACCTCCGGGGCCAGATCTGCCTGCCCTATTCCCTGCTGTGGGTTCCCGTGAGCTTTCTGGGCATCGCCCTCTACGGGAAGGCAGAGGGGCTGCTGAAGCGATAACTTTTTCTCAAATATCACAATTTTCCTCTTCCATTTATGGGATTTATAGGTTATAATCACAGAAGTACCAACAAGGAGGAACCCGTATGGTGGCCATCAACAAAAAAACCGAGTCCGTTATCCACAAGATCCTGCACATCATTGAATTCAGCATCGCCGTGCTGACCATTTTTGTCCTGGTCGGCAAGCTTGCCATGGAAGTCTACGAGATGTTCACCACGGAAGGTTACTTCACCGATCTGAACACCTACCTGCACAGCGTACTGACCATCGTGGTCGGCCTGGAGTTTGTCCGAATGCTGGTGGATACCACTCCCTCCAACATTTTGGAGGTGCTGATGGTGGCTATCACCCGCCATGTCATCCTCACCCACGACGATCCCTGGAGCAACCTGGCCTGCGTGGCCTGCATCGTCGGTCTGTTCGCCACCCGCCGCTTCCTGATCCGCCGCAGCGAGCTGAAGGAAGAGCTGGTCGAAAACGAATAACTACATATATAATAATTGCCGCCCATCCGGGCGGCAATTT
>CAZHEG010000416.1:0-1063 GCA_964531435.1 uncultured Oscillospiraceae bacterium
TTCTGGACGAAGTATGTAGCCTGTCTGTTGTGCAGACCGGACTCGCAGCGAACGAGGATATCCTTATTGAACATTTTTACCACTCCTTCTCGGCAGCACCTAATACAGGGTGGAGTACTGCTCCCGTATATGATATCAAATTTCACCGAAAAGTCAATAAGAATTTACCTGATCAGAACATCCGGTGATATTGGATATCAGCGGAACTCAGCGATGGTAACGCCGTCCTCACCCTCGCCGTAGACGCCCAGACGGAAGGATTTGATGAACTTATTCTTCTTCAGCTCCTGATGGACGGCAGCGCGCAGAGCGCCGGTACCCTTGCCGTGGATGATCCGCACCGGGGATACCTTTGCCCGCATGGCGCTGTCCAGGTACAGGCTCAGGGCGCAGATGGCCTCCACGGTATCCATTCCCCGCAGATCCACCTCGGTGGAATGGGCTTCCAGCTTCATTTCACGGCCGGAATGCTTGGGCCGGGCAGGCTTTTCCTTGTAGGGGTTCTCGTTCTCCAGCAGGTAGATCTCGTCGGCCTTGGCGCTCATTTTCAGGATACCCGCCTGAAGCTGGTAGGTGCCATCCTTGTTGATGGCGATGACGGAGGCTTTGGTGCCAAGCTTCAGCAGCTCCACGGTATCACCCACCAGAATTCCCCGCTTGGGAGCGGGACGCTCCTTGGGAGCCTGGGTGGAACGAAGCTTGCTCTCCATTTCGTTCAGGCTGCGGCGCACCTCTGCCTGACGCTGATTGATGTTGCTGGCGTCAGCGCTCTCCTGCAGCTGCTTACGCAGGGCTTTCAGCTCCTCGGAAGCAAGGTTCGCGGCGGCGCGGGCTTCGTCGATGATGTGCTGGGCCTCCTTCCGGGCGGCCTCCATGGCTTTATCCTTTTCCTTTTGCAGCTGGGCGGCGTATTCCTCGCTCTGCTGCTTGATCAGCTGGGTCTCCCGCTTCAGCCGCTCTGCCTCCCGTCGGGCAGACTCCATCTGCTGGCGCTGCTGCTCCAGCTGGGAAAGCACGTCTTCAAAATCCTTGTCGGATTTGCCCACAAGGTCATCGGCTTCCT
>CAZHEG010000417.1:0-1057 GCA_964531435.1 uncultured Oscillospiraceae bacterium
AGCCGATCAGGCAAAGTGCCATCAGCCAGGTCAGCACGTTTTTACGGCTGACATACAAATGAATCCTCTTTTCCATACCAATGCCAGTATAACAGATTTCGACTTACTTGGCAATAAAATCTTTTTATGCCGAAAAAAGCACCGCCGAAGCGGTGCTGATGGTTACAGAGTCCGTCCCACGGCGGCGATGTGCTCCGGTGTGGTGCCGCAGCATCCGCCCAGCAGGGCCGCGCCGCTGCGCCGGCAGTCTGCCATGACGGCGGCAAATTCCTCGGGGGTCATGGAATACACCGGGAGCTTGTCCGCGCCGATGACCGGGACACCTGCGTTGGGCTTGCAAACCAGAGGGATCCGGACATAGCGGCGCAGCTTGCTGACAAGATACGGGGTCATCATGTCGGCGGCGACGCAGTTGAAGCCAACGGCAGCAGCACCCGCGTCCTCCAGCTCCTTCAGGATGGGGCCGGCTTCCCGGCCGGAGAACAGGCTTCCGTCGGGCTGCATGGTGAAGGAATAGATGGCCGCGCCGGCACCCTCCAGCTCCGCGGCGGTGACGATGGCCTCGGCTTCCGTAGGGTACATCAGGGTCTCGGCGGCAAGCAGATCCGCGCCGCCGTCCATCAGGCCGCGGATCTGGCGGCGGTAATTGTCCACCAGGAGGTCAAAGTTATTTTCATCCCAGCTGTCGCAGAAGGCGGCCAGGGTGGTCAGGTTTCCGGCGATCAGGCAGCCGGGGGCGGCGCTGCGGCTCAGGGCGGTCAGGTGGGCGTTGACGGCCTCCGTCTGCTTTCCGAGGCCCACCCGGTCCAGGGCGATGGGCTGGGCCTGAAAGGTGGGGGCGTAAAGGATTCGGGAGCCGGCCTCGGCGTAGCGGCGCTGCAACGCAACCAGCTTTTCGGGGTTGTGGAGGATCCATTCCTCGGTGCAGCAGCCCTTTGGCATACCCATTTTCTGCAGGCTGGAGCCGGTGGCACCGTCCAGCAGCAGGGGGCCGCCGGCGGTCATTTCATGGAGTTGTTCTTTCGTGAGCATAAATTCAGCCACCTTTGGTTATGTA
>CAZHEG010000418.1:0-1054 GCA_964531435.1 uncultured Oscillospiraceae bacterium
GCTACGGCGAGTCCATTGCCCGGCTCAGCAATATGCTGGGCGGCGGCGTCATCGTTCAGCGGTTCGGCGACCTGATCCGGGGCCGCCGCAGCACCCCTGCCCGGATGAACGATTCCTTCCTGACGCCCACCCTGAATGCGACCCCCGGCGATCTGAGCCTGGTGCTGCCCAAGCGGATTTTGGATGGCATCATTGAGATGATCTACGCCCTGGATAAGATCGCCCCCGGCACCGCCAACGATGACACCCTGCTCTACGGCGTGGAGGTGAAGTTCTACAACATGGAGGTTGAGGTGGACGAACAGCTGCAGACCCGCTATCCCGGCCTGTATATCATCGGTGACGGCAGCGGCATCACCCACTCCCTGTCCCACGCCAGCGCCAGCGGCATCCATGTGGCCCGCAACATTGTGGGGTGACGGCGTGGACCGTGGAGAAAAGGCTGCAAAGCTGTTCTGCCAGGGGTACAACTGCGCCCAGTCCGTGGTGCTGGCCTTTGAGGATGTAACGGGGCTGGAGCCCGGTCTTGCGCTGAAGCTGGCCTCCTCCTTTGGCGGCGGCATGGCCCGGATGCGGGAGGTGTGCGGCGCGGTCAGCGGCATGGCTATGGTGGCGGGGCTACTGTATGGCTATGACAGCCCGGAGGACATGGAGGGAAAGCGGGAGCACTACGCCCGGATCCAGGAATTGGCGGGAAAATTCCGGGAGCAGACCGGCTCCATCGTGTGCCGGGAGATCCTGAAGGATCCTCCTTCGGACCCCGATCCCAGTCCCAGAACGGCGGAATATTATGCCAAACGGCCCTGCGCCCGGATGGCAGCCATCGCCGCCGGGGTGTTGGATGAATACCTGCGGGAAAACCCGGTGAAATGAGAAGGGGCGCGTTTAAACGCGCCCCTTCTGTTAATTCGATTTTGGTGAACCTTCCCCCGGGGAGAAGCTTTTGTGCCATAGCAATATCGTGAATAAGAAAAAACGACAGGTGGAAACCTGTCGTTTTTTGGTGACCCGCTGGAGATTCGAACTCCAGACCCATTGCTTAAAAGGCAATTGC
>CAZHEG010000419.1:0-1040 GCA_964531435.1 uncultured Oscillospiraceae bacterium
CCTTTTTTGATGAACGGCGTCTATTTTGTGGAGTAGGCGCAATCCACCTGGATACAAACATTCTATCACAATGTCAATTTTGCCGCAATGGTGGGATGTGACAGATTTTCATTCGGGGATTTGGCGTTTTTGCCATATCCGGCGGCGAATTTCAATTATTTCCGAAGGAAATACCTTTTCATTCTCCGGTGGGTTCGATGAGGGCGTCGGTGAATTCCTTGACCACATCCACCCGGTTGCGGGCGATGATCCGCGCGGCAAAGGCCGCGACGCACAGCAGGACGCCTGCCGCGAAGATACCGGTGGACACGCCGCCGGCCCTGCGCGCAATGGCGGTGACGGCGCTTTGAACGCCGGGGGAGAGAGGGGGGAACCCATCCGGCTGCTCCGCCGCTGCCAGCGCCATGCAGGTGGGGACAAAGCAGGGCAGGGAGCCCAGCAGAAGGGACAGGCCGATGCAGCGCAGGCCCCGGTGGAACCATTTCCAATTCAGCAGAAGGATCACCGCGGCGCATACTGCCCCGACGGCGGCGCAGCTATGGGCGGCGGTGCCCAGGGCCGGAAGGGCCGGGAGCTCCCACAGTCCGCCCACGGCTCCGGTTCCGGCCAGGACGCTGCAAAGCAGCATCAGGCTGAGAATAAAGGTGACTGCACGAATGGCAAGATTGGGTTTGGCGGATCGTTTCATAGGGGCTCCTGCGCTTTCTCTACAATATAAAATCATATTACATAAACAGGAGAAAAAAGTCAATTGTTCCATAAACCGGAGCATCCCCCATGGGGGATAGAAAAAGAATTGCCGAATAATATGTAAAATGCCAATTGACAATATCTGTGTTTATGGCTACAATAATATCGATACACTATGCGCCGGTATGCGCCAGCGCGTATCGGATGAGACATAATTCACCATATAGGAGGAAAAATAGTTTGAAGGATTGGGCATTTACAACTACCGTCGAGGAGATGGAAGCTGCAACCAACGCTCTGCTGGAAACCGCGCAGAAGGTTGGCGCCGACACCTGGCAGCAGCGCGTCAA
>CAZHEG010000420.1:0-1031 GCA_964531435.1 uncultured Oscillospiraceae bacterium
CAGATGAACAGATGCGTATTTTACCCTTGCAAATCAGGCTGCTTCGTGGTATTCTATAAGGAGTACATAGAAAGGAGTGGACCCACTATGGCACTGCAGGAATCCGGTGAAATGTATCTGGAGACCATCCTGATCCTCTCTCAAAGAAATCCCTTTGTCCGCTCTGTGGACATCAGCGAGCACATGGGCTATTCCAAGCCCAGCATTTCCCGCGCCGTCAATCTGCTCAAGACCGGCGGCTACATCCTCATCGACGAGGATGGCCACATCACCCTCACTGACTCCGGACGAGAGGTTGCGGAGAAGATCCTCTCCCGCCATACCCTCCTGACGGAAATGCTGACCCGCCTGGGTGTCAGTCAGGAAACTGCCGCTGCCGATGCCTGCAAGATGGAGCACGTCATCAGCGACGAAACATTTGAAGCAATCAAAAAGCATTTGGCTCAAAATACACTTCACCGGGAGGTAAACTCATGACGCAAAGCGACAAGAAGCAGCTGCAGCTGACTGCCTGCAAAGTCCGCATGGGCATTATCCGCGCCACCCACGGTGCCAAAGCCGGTCACCCCGGCGGCAGCCTTTCCGCAGCGGATATGTTCACCTATCTCTATTTCAAGGAAATGAACATCGACACCGCGAACCCCAAGTGGGAGGACCGTGACCGCTTCGTTCTGAGCAAGGGTCACACCGCCCCCGGCCTGTACTCCACCCTGGCCAACCGTGGCTTCTTCCCCGTGGAGGATCTGCCCACCCTGCGCCACATCGATTCCTACCTGCAGGGTCACCCCAACATGAAGACCGTTCCCGGCGTGGATATGTCCACCGGCTCCCTGGGCCAGGGCATCTCCTGCGCCGTGGGCATGGCTCTGGGCCTGAAGCACCAGGGCAAGTCCGCCCGGGTATACACCCTGCTGGGCGACGGTGAGATTCAGGAAGGCCAGGTTTGGGAGGCCTGCATGGCAGCCGCCCACTACAAGCTGGACAACCTGGTGGTCATCGTTGACAACAACGGCCTGCAGATCGACGGCGAC
>CAZHEG010000421.1:0-1031 GCA_964531435.1 uncultured Oscillospiraceae bacterium
TTCTGCGAGATGTACGCCGGCGGCAAGTACGGCGAAAACGGCGAGAACTACGAGTATTCCCTGGGCCTGAACGGCCTGGGCTCCTGCGCCACCCAGTACGCTTCGGAATTCTTTGACGCCACCATCCGCCGGGACGGCTTCCGCTATGACCTGTATTTTGAAAAGGGCAGGAACGTGGGCGGCCTGAAAAAGGAGCCTGCAGACCGGAAAAAGACCGGCTCGTTGTTCCACTGGCGGCCGGATAAAAAGGTGTTCACCGACATCAATATCCCGGTGGAATACTACCGGGATGTGCTGCGCCGCCAGGCGGTGGTGAACAAGGGCGTTACCTTCAAATTCCGCAACCAGGTGGGCAAGAAGTTTGAAGAGGAAGAATTCTGCTATCAGGACGGCATCCGCCAGTATATCGAGGAAATGGTGGGGGACAATGCCTTCACCATGCCTACCTACTGGGAGGCGGAGCGCCGGGGCCGGGACGCGGAGAACCGCCCGGAGATGAAGCTGAAGATCACCGCTTCCTTCTGCTTCTCCAAGCAGGTCAACCGGGTGGAGTATTACCACAATTCCTCCTGGCTGGAGTACGGCGGCAGCCCGGACCGGGCGGTGCGCCTGGGCTTCACCGCTGCCTTCGACAAGTACCTGCGGGATAACAATAAGTACAGCAAAAATGAGAGCAAGATCATCTACCAGGATATCCAGGACAGCCTGGTGATGGTGACCAACTGCTTCTCCACCATCGGCTGCTTTGAAAACCAGACCAAGAAGTCTGTCAACTCGAAGTTCACCCAGGAGGCCATGACCGCCTTCTTTAAGGAGCAGCTGCAGGTTTGGTTCATCGAGAACAAGCAGGAGGCGGACCGGGCTGCCGAGCAGGTGCTCATCAACAAGCGGGCCCGTGAATCTGCCGAAAAGACCAAGTCCAATGTGAAGAAGAACCTGTCCGCCAAGATCGACATTGCCAACCGGGTGCAGAAATTCGTGGACTGCCGCAGCAAGGATGTGAACGTCCGGGAGCTGTACATCGTGGAGGG
>CAZHEG010000422.1:0-1026 GCA_964531435.1 uncultured Oscillospiraceae bacterium
CGGCCCGGAAACATAATAGATCATAGGAATACCTCCCATAATTGTCGGTAGGATAAATTGGGGTTTATCCAACGGTTACCGCAAGTGTTGTCATCCCGAGCAGAGCGCAGCGAAGTCGAGGGATCTACGCATTTCGTTGACATTTGCAGTAAAATCGGTGCCAAGATCCCTCGGCTCCCATTCGGTCGCTCGGGATGACAGCATTTTTGGAACTTTGCAACAGTGCGCTAAACTGCAATTTACCGTTCCTGCACTGCCTTTGCCAGCAGGGATGTGCTGGAGCGGGCGTGGCACAGGGCGATGGCGATGGCATCTGCCGCGTCATCGGGCTTGGGCATTTCATTCAGATGCAGCAGCCGCATGGTCATATCCTGCATCTGGTGCTTGGTGGCACCGCCGTAGCCCACCAGCGCCTGCTTGACCTGCATGGGCTTGTAGGAGGTGACCTCCAGCCCCGCCTGGCGGATGGCCAGCAGGATCACACCGCGGCTCTGGGCAACGCCGATGCCGGTGGTGACGTTCTGTCCGAAAAACAGCTCCTCAATGGCAACCGCGTCCGGCTTCGAAATTTCAAGCAGCTGGCGCATATCTTCATAAATGATCTCCAGCCGGGCGGAAAAATCCATCCCCGGCGGGGTAGTAATGGCACCGCAGCGCAGCAGGCGGCTCTGCCCCCGCTGGATCTCGATCAGGCCGAAGCCTGTGATCCCATAGCCCGGGTCGATTCCCAGGATCCTCATCCCAGGCCACCGTTGGCGATCTGCCAGCAGTACAGCAAAAAGGCGATGATGACGATCACAACGCCCACTCTCGCTGCCCAGACCTGCCACGCGGGACGGGGTCTATACTGCTCTTTTTCTTCCGGCTGAATGCCGGATTCCATGTTCTTTTCTTCCATTTGGCTCACCTCTTCTTATAATCATAACACATTTGTTCAAGTTTTCCTAGTGAATTTTTCGATTTTCCAAGGGCAAATTTCAGTTTATCGTTCACCTGGAGGTAATACCGTAGGGCGGCGGCTTGCTG
>CAZHEG010000423.1:0-1018 GCA_964531435.1 uncultured Oscillospiraceae bacterium
CCGCAGATCCGGTTGCGGGTGGTCTGGGGCTTATTGGAAACGATGGCGATCTTCTCGCCCACCAGATAATTGGTAAGGGTAGATTTGCCGACATTGGGACGTCCGGCAATGGTGATCATAGCGGTCTTAGTTTTCATATGTCAATCTCCTGTGTGAAATTCAAAATGGGTGATGTCGTCATCTTAGCCACGGTCCATGCCCACGATGGTGGCGGCAATAGCCTCTTCCCTGCTGCGCATTTGCTTTTTCATAGGGCCTTCGTCCAGATGGTCGTAGCCAAGAAGATGGAGCATGGAATGGATCGTCAGGTACCCCACTTCCCTTCTGACGCTGTGGCCGTATTCCTTTGCCTGGGCAGTGGCCCGCTCCAGGGAGATGCACATATCTCCCAGGGGACACAGATCCGTTTCATAGTCCAGGTATTCATCCCAAACTTCAGGAGGTTCGCCCGGCTCCAGCTGGAACATGGGAAAGCTCAGCACATCGGTGGGCCGGTCAATATCCCGGCTGGCTTTGTTGATGGCGTGGATGCCCTTGTCATTGGTGATCAGAACATTGATCTCGCAGGGCACATTGATTCCTTCGGCAGCCAAAGTGGTTTCGATGCACTTTTTGATGACGGCGGTGACAAAGGGCTGCTTTACGGTAAAAATATCATAGGTAATGTTGATCTTATGCATCAGTATTTCCTCTGGTAGCGCTTGGGGGCGCTCTGTGCTTCTTTCTTCTTTTCGGCTTTTTCGTAGGCATTGATGATCCGCTGCACCAGGGCATGGCGGACAACGTCGGCAGAGGTCAGGGTGCAGATGGCGATATCCTCCACATCCGTCAGAACCCGCACCGCGTCCTTCAGGCCGGAGGTCTTGTCATCGGGCAGATCGATCTGGGTCACGTCGCCGGTGATGACGATCTTGGAGCCGAAGCCAAGGCGGGTCAGGAACATTTTCATCTGCTCCTTGGTGGTATTCTGGGCTTCATCGAGAATGATGAAGCTGTCATCCAGGGTGCGGCCTCTCAT
>CAZHEG010000424.1:0-1016 GCA_964531435.1 uncultured Oscillospiraceae bacterium
AAACTCAACGGCACTGTAATTGTAACTTACCGCTGCAATGCCCGGTGCAATATGTGTAACCGCTATAAAGCCCCCTCCCGGCCGGAGGATGAACTCACCCTTGAGACTATCCGTAAGCTGCCCCGGATGTACTTTACCAATATCACCGGCGGCGAGCCCTTTATCCGGGAGGATCTGAAGACAATCGTCCGGGAGCTGTATAAAAAGAGCGACCGCATCGTGATCTCCACCAACGGATTCTTCACGGACCGGATCATTGACCTGTGCCGGGAGTTCCCCCAGGTGGGCATCCGCATCTCCATTGAGGGTCTGGAAGCCACCAATAACGAGATCCGGGGCCTTGAAGACGGCTTCAACCGGGGCTATACCACCCTGAAAAAGCTCCGGGAAATGGGGATGAAGGACGTGGGCTTCGGCATGACGGTCCAGGACCGGAACGCGCCGGATCTGGTGCCCCTTTACCGGATCTCCGATGAAATGGGAATGGAGTTCGCCACCGCGTCTTTGCACAACAGCTTTTACTTCGTGGAGTCCAATAACATCATCCATGACCGCCCTATGGTGGCGCAGCATTTTGAGGATCTGGTCAACGAACTGCTGAAGTCCAACAGCCCCAAGAAGTGGATGCGGGCGTACTTTAATCATGGCCTGATCAACTACATCTACGGGCAGAAGCGGCTGCTGAAGTGCGACATGAGCTTCGATACCTTCTTCATCGACCCCTACGGCGATGTGATGCCCTGCAACGGTACGAAGGAAAAGCAGGTCATGGGCAACCTGAATGAACAGAGCTGGGATGAGCTGTGGAACAGCGAGGCTGCGGAGCAGGTGCGAAGTAAGGTGCGCTGCTGCGACCGGAACTGCTGGATGATCGGCTCGGTCAGTCCTGCCATGCATAAGTACATCTGGGTGCCGGGCATTTGGGTCGTGTGGCACAAATTCAAGAGCCTGTTTATGAAGAAGCCCTATTCCATGTATGAAAACAAGATCGTCCGGGATCACCGGGACGGCAAGGT
>CAZHEG010000425.1:0-1013 GCA_964531435.1 uncultured Oscillospiraceae bacterium
GAAGATGGCGGTGGGGCCGTCAGCGCCGCCGATGATGCCGATGGAGGCAGCCTCGCTGCCGGTGAAGCCCAGGCAGACAGCGCCGAAGAAGGCGGCGAAAACGCCCAGCTGGGCAGCGGCGCCCAGCAGCAGGCTCTTGGGATTGCTCAGCAGGGGGCCGAAGTCAGACATGGCACCAACGCCCATGAAGATCAGGCAGGGATAGATGGAGGTCTTGACGCCGATGTAGAAGAAGTCCAGCAGACCGCCCTCCCGCAGGATCTGGCCGTAGCTGTGGTAGAAGGGGCTTTCGGCGTTCATAAAGGCATCCCACAGCTCCTGATGGTACAGGCCGGCGTTGGGCAGGTTGCTCAGCAGACAGCCAAAGGCGATGCCGCACAGCAGCAGGGGCTCGAATTTCTTCACCAGGGCCAGGTACAGCAGCACGCAGGCGATGACCAGCATCACCAGATTCTGCCATCCGCCCTCGGACATAAAGCCGGAAATGATGGTATTAAAACCGCTGTCATTCCACAGCTTCAGCAGGATCTCACCGATATTAATACTCATCGAGTGTCCTCCATCAAGCGAGGACAACCAGAGGAGCACCGGTATCGACAGAGGAACCCTTATTAACCAGTACCTGAGTCACAGTGCCGTCCTTGGGCGCCATAATCTCGTTTTCCATCTTCATAGCCTCCAGCACACACAGGACAGCGCCGGCCTTGATGGCATCGCCGGCCTTGACGTTGACCTTCAGGATGGTGCCGGGCATGGGGGCGGTAACAGGCTCGCCGGCGCCGGTGACGACGGGAGCTGCAGCCGCGGCGGGAGCGGCGGCAGGAGCAGCAGCGGGAGCTGCCACAGGAGCGGCGGGAGCAGCGGGGGCAATGGCCTCGTACTCGTCCAGCAGCATGGCCTTGCCGGCCTCGACCTCGACCTCGTAGGTGCGGCCGTTCAGAGTGATCTTATATTTCATTTTACTTGACCTCCTTGATGGAAATGAAGCGCAGCTCATTCAGGGGCTTGCCCAT
>CAZHEG010000426.1:0-1009 GCA_964531435.1 uncultured Oscillospiraceae bacterium
TTTTTGCAGCTTATTCCCCGGAGAACATATCCTTGCCCACACTGCACAGGGGGCACTCGAAATCCTCGGGGATATCCTCCCACTTGGTGCCGGGGGCGATTCCGCCTTCGGGATAGCCCAGCTCCTCGTCGTATTCCCAACCGCAAACGTCACAAACATATTTCATAATCATTTCCTCCTTGATTTTAATTCAGCCCGGTCTTTCGGTGACCGTGCAGATTGCAGTAACCGTAAACTGCCAGTGGCTTTTCACCCTCCGGCAGGAACGTCATATGGTTTATTTTACCGCCAGGTATTCCTCGGCGGAATGGGCAGCCATGGCCCCGTCCGCAACGGCGGTCACCACCTGACGCAGCAATTTGGTGCGGACATCGCCCACGGCGAACACGCCGGGGATGCTGGTTTCGGTATGTTCACCGGCAATGATATATCCCGCCGGATCCAGCTCCAGCTGCCCCTTTACCAGGGCCGTAGCGGGGGAGCGGCCCACGCATACAAATATGCCGTCGCACTCGATGGCAGAGGCTTCGCCGGAATTTACATCCTGAACCACCACGCCCGAGACCCTGCCATTTTCCAGCAGCCGGGAAACGGCGCTGTTCCAGCGGAATTCCACGTTGGGTGCGTTCATCAGCGGCTCGTGATAGATCCTGGTGGCCCGCAGGGTATCCCGGCGGTGGATGACGATGACCTTTTTCGCAATGCGGCTCAGCAGCAGCGCGTCTGCCGCCGCGGTATTGCCGCCGCCTACCACCACTACGGTCTTGCCGCGGTAAGACATACCGTCGCAGGCGGCGCAGTAGTGAAGGCCTCTTCCCACCAGTGCGTCCTCGCCGGGGATGCCCAGGGGCCGGGGATTCGCTCCGGTGGAGAGCACGACGGCTCGGCCGAAGAAGGTGCCCTCGCTGGTCTCAATCTCCTTGATGTCGCCGTCCAAGCGCAGGGAAGTCACCTCTGCCAGCTCCGTTTCCGCGCCGAAGCGCTCCGCCTGCTGCTGCATCCGCTCCCC